>NZ_CAMXYR010000055.1 GCF_947253225.1 uncultured Anaerococcus sp.
CTCGTGGGCTCGGAGATGTGTATAAGAGACAGTCTAAAGGCTTATGACTATTCCAAGATAAAGGTACAATCTTCAAATGTATCAAATCCTATATGGGATATCTTATTGCAGAAAGAAAAGCTAGAAAATAAAGCAATCAAAAATTTTATAAGATGATTTATAGAATCAAAAAAAGACGTGGCAACACGTCTTTTTAAAATATGAATAGTTTATAAAAATAAAAACAACCTATCTTTCGACAAGAAAGAATTTAAGATAAACAATTTAATAACAACAACGTTATTATACTATTTATCTTAAAAAACAACAAATCTAATAGTGTAAAAATTATCTCCTTATAATCTCCTAGGTTAAGATATATAAAATTAAAAGAATTTAGTATCTATTTAGGTTTTTAATTAGTTATTAATACAAATATATGCTTATAGAATTAAAAACTCTTAAAACGCAAAATAAGAGCTATAAAAAACGAAACGAGGGTAAAGCTATGAATGAATTATCAAACCTTAATCAGTTAGTGGAAGAGATAAAGGCTTATATGAGATTGGAAAAAGGCTTAATATACTTTGGAACATGGTAAGCGGATGAATTGGGTTAATGACAACCTAGGATATTCATATCATCAAGCTAATAGGCTTATAACGATATATGAAAAATATTCAAATTTTGCAACGTTGCCAAGTTTAAGTTTTAGTAAGTTGTTGGCACTAACTGGAATTGAAGACGAAGAAGCCCGTAAGACCTTTATCGAAAACAACGACGTAGAAAATAAATCAGTTAGAGAGCTAACTCAAACAATCAAAGACTATAAAGACAACATAAAGGCTAAAAAACAGATCGCCCCTAAACTTTATTTTATTTGAGTTTTAAGGGGGTATTTTTTATAAAGTTTTTTCCTAAATCTCATACCAAAAAAAAGCGTAAGTTTTTGGAGATTATTTTTTTAAATATGCTTAGGATTGCTAAGGTTTAGTACAAATCAAAATAAGAGTTTTATATCAAATCTAAAACCTTATTAAAGACTAGTTTATATTGAGTGATAACGAGCAAAAAGACACCGAAAAACAAGTGAAGATATACAAGAAAACCCCTTAAATTAGTGCTTATAGGCTATAAAAATAAAGTAATCCTGTTTAATAAAAAACTGTTGAAATTGTTGAAGTTGCTAAGATTTTCAAACACTTTAAGCCTAGCGTAAATATATAATAATACTTTACAAATAATATAATTATAATATAATAAGACTAAGAGGTGGTATATATGGCACAAATTAACATAAGAGTAGATGACGAAATAAAAAAACAAGCTGAAATAGTATGTAATGATATAGGCATTTCCCTATCATCTGCCATAAACATTTATTTAAAAAAATTAGGTCGTGAATATAAAATACCTTTTGAATTGTCGGCAGACCCTTTTTATAGCGAAAAGAATATGAAATATCTTGAACAGAAGTTCGAGGAATACAAAAGTGGGAAAATAGAACTAGTTGAAAACGGACTAATTGAAAATGAAGATTAATACTATTAAATGGGACTTTGACGCGTGGGAAGAATACCTATATTGGTATAAAACAGATAAAGCGAACTTTAAGAAGATAAATAAACTAATTAAAGAAATGAAAAGAACCCCATTTGAGGGATTGGGAAAACCCGAACCTTTAAAAAATAATTTGTCAGGCTTATGGAGTAGGAGAATAGACAAGGAACATAGAATCGTATATCTTGTTGAAAATGACTGTTTAGTAATATTCCAATGTAAGGGACACTATAACTAAATAATATAATTAATCGTGAGTTAATCGAAAGATTGCCCACGATTTTTTTATTAATAAAAATATAGCTGACCGAACGAATCGTTCGCCCCTTAGAGTAATAAGAGCGATAGCGTCCACTCAATGGGCGGTGTAAGCAGTACTGACGTCATCTGACTAGTTGTTTTTATCACTTAGCTAAAGTACCGAAATGGTACACGAGGTATAAGGTATATTATTGCCTTGTGTCGGTACTACCGACGGTATCGAATTAATAACCCTAACTTGAACTTAGGGCGTAAGACTTAACTTAAAATTATGGGGTCGATAGTACCTACCCCCTTAATAATTTTGTTACCTCATTACTACTGACCCCATAACACTAAAACTCTATCTTAATACTTGCTTGATTGTTGATTTCCTTAATCTCCTAGCGTGATACACAATATAAGGCATACTAAACTATGCTTAAAAAAATAAAAACGCTTAAAACGCAAATTAGAGCGTGCCACAATCTATACATTAATTAACAATAGCTTAAATAGTGAATAATATACACATAATGACAATGGCTTAATATCAACGATATAAAAAATATAGCTTTTAAATTATTGCACAAAATCTATATTTTGCGACATAATGTTAAGTAAATGATGTTGTGTTATACATTTATACATACACTTTGAATAGTGAAAACTTAAATCTAAGAAAACTATAAGATTAAATTAAAGACAAGCCCTATATGACGATTAGAGCGATTTTGGTATGGCAAGATAGGCAACAGTATACCTAAAGCGTCTTAATAGATTGTATGAGAAATTAAGCGATAATAAATTATATCCTAGGAGATTGAGCAGATGAAAAATTCATCTCCTATTTTTGTATCTGAATTGGTGGACTTATGAAGTCAATAGAAAATATATTTAGTAATGCTTATGTAATTCTAAATTTATACCTAAGTACTAAAATGTAGTACTTTTTATATTCTTAGTACCTTTTTAGTACCCTAAAAAAACAAAACCTTGAAAAATCAAGGTTTATAAGCTACTTGGTGGAGATGAAGGGAGTCGAACCCTTGTCCGTGGATAATTTTTCAATAGCATCTACAAGTTTAGTTAGATTTATGGATTCACATAAAAAATTAAAATCTTACGAAAAATTCTTATGTTAGCTTCATTTTACTAATTGTATGGCAAAGCTTAGATACAATAGGTGTCGCCTGATTATGAAACGAATACAAGATTTGCGACGAATCTAGCATTCATTGCATGCCTTAGATTAGGCAGCTAGTGCGAAGTTTGCTTCGCTATTGTTGTTTGCGTTTATATTTAATTGCTAGTTTACGTTTTTGCATACGACCTGCAGCTAAAGATTCCTCAACCACGTCGAAACCAAGTCATCCCCGCTTGTAAGACTATACTATTATTAATTTGCTTGTCAAAAGTATAAATATTAGTTAAAATATAATTAAGAAAAGGTTTTTATATTTATTAAATATTTGGGTATAAATATATAAGATGATAAATTTCTTATCTAAGGAGGAATTATGAGAAATTCTAATAAAATAGCAGCTATGTTATTAGCTGGTGGACAGGGCTCAAGGCTTAAAGCTCTTACAAGAGATATGGCAAAACCAGTTGTTCCTTTTGGTGGAAAGTATAAAATTATTGATTTTGCTTTAAGTAATTCAACAAATTCTGACATCAAAGATATTGGTGTTTTAACTCAATATAAACCACAATTGTTAAATCAGCACTTGGGGATCGGAGCTCCATGGGATTATGATAGGAATTTTGGAGGGCTAAGAATTTTAACTCCATATTATACAGAGGATGGTGGTAGATGGTTTGAGGGAACAGCTTCCGCTATCTATGAAAATATCAATTATTTAGATGATGTAAATCCAGAATATGTATTGATTTTATCTGGAGATCATATTTATAAGATGGATTATAGAAAGCTTCTCGATGTTCATAAGAAAAAAGGTGCTGATGCGACTATAGCTGTAATGGAAGTAGATTGGGATGAGGCATCAAGATTTGGTATTATGAATGCTGATGAAGATGGAAGGATTGTAGAGTTTGAGGAAAAACCAGCAAAACCAAAATCTAACCTTGCTTCTATGGGAATTTACATCTTCAATTGGCAAGTTCTTAGAAGAGAATTGATTGAGGATAGCAAGAACAAAGATTCTTCAAATGATTTCGGTAAAGATATTATTCCAAAAATGCTTAATGAAGGATTGAATCTTTATGTATATAAGTTTGATGGTTATTGGAAAGATGTTGGAACTGTTAGGAGTTACTGGCAAGCAAACCTCGATTTGATAGATCCTGAAAATGAGTTGGATATTTATGATGAAAATTGGAAAATATATACAGCCTCTCTTAATTTACCTCCTCATAGAATAGGAAAAACTGGCGAGTTAAGTGATTCATTAGTGAATGAAGCTTGTGTGATTGATGGGAAAGTTTCGAATTCCGTTCTTTTCTCTAGTGTAGAAGTTGAGGAAGGTGCAGAAGTTCATAACTCAGTTTTACTAAATGGGGTTAAGGTTAGGAGTGGAGTAAAGCTTTACAATTGTGTGGTGGCTTCTGATATGGAAGTTACTGAAAGTATTGGAAAAGAAGATGATAGCCATGTTTATCTAGTTAGCAATGAAGGGGTTGAGGAGGAATAGAATGCCAAGTATTGTTGCATTAATTTATAGTTCAGAGTTTGAAGAAAGAAATTACGGCGTATTGTGCAAGCATAGACCTGATTATATGCTTCCTTTTGGTGGTAGGTATAGGGTTATTGACTTTACTTTATCTAATCTTACCAACCATGATATTTCGAGAGTTATTTTGTATGCTGATAGGATGATGAGATCAACCCTAGACCATATTGGAAATGGCAAGAGTTGGGAGCTAAATAGGAGAAATGGTGGTCTTATGATTAATTCTCCAACACATTCTACCAAGGGCAATTTGAGTGAAATTGAGACTTATTATGATACTATAAGATATTTTGAAGACCATCCATCAGATTATATATACATTTGCAATCCTATGTATATTAATAAAGTAGATATTACAGATGCTAAAGAGACTATGGAATCTAATGATTTGGATTGTCTTGTATTTTCAACTAAAACAGAGGATAAAGATGGATATTACTTAAATAGGAGGATTATATCATCTGATGAGAGTGGAAGACCTTGTTCTGTTGGTTTAAATCTAGGGATTTCTGATGAGATAGACTTATATTTAGGATCATTATTAATAAAGAGAGATCTTTTCCTAAGAATTTTAAGGACTGCTATGGAAAGAAATTCTCAAATGTCTTTATTGAACGCAATTTTCGCCTTTGCTGGCGATATGAATATTGATTTTTATAGACATAACAAAGAATTTGAAATAATTTCTGACATCAATTCTTTCTTTGAGGCAAATATGAAATTGTTAAATAGAGATGATTTCAATCAATTGTTCTATGAAGATGGCTTAGTTTATACAAAATCAAAGGATGAACCATCAACTTCTTACACCAAAGAATCTAATGTTAAAAATTCTCTTCTTGCAAATGGTGCTATAATTAGGGGTGATGTTGAAAATTCAATTATTTTTAGAGGCGTAGAGATAGGTAAGGGAGCTATTGTCAAAAATTCAATAGTTTTTCAAGATACAGTTATTTCAGATGGAGCTATTTTGAATTATGCCATAACAGATAAGAGGACTTTTATTGATAAGGATACTAGATTATTCGGCAATAGATCTCACCCTTTTGTTACATCAAAGAATGAAGAGTTGGAGAAAGGAATTTAAGATGAACATTCTTTTTCTTACAGGAGAAGCAGTTCCATTTATTAAAACGGGAGGGCTTGCCGATGTTGCGGGAGCCCTACCAAAGGAACTTGTAAAAAAAGGTCAAGATTGTAGGGTTGTCCTTCCACTTTATAAGGCTATTGATGATAAATATAGGCAAAAAATGGAAAAGGTTACTGAATTCTATGTCGACCTTGATTGGAAACATCAGTATACGGGAGTATATCAATTAAAATGGGATGGAGTAGTTTTTTATTTCATTGATAACTTAGAATACTTTGGTAGAGATGGTATTTATGGATTTGATGATGATGCTGAAAGATTTATTTTTTTCTCCAAAGCGTGTACACTTTTGGGTAAGGAAGTAAATTTTAAACCAGATATTATCCATTCCAATGATTGGCATACGGCTATGGTTAATATTTTTGTAAATGATTTTAGGAAGGGAGATTCTTATTTTGATGATGTAAGGACACTCTTTACTATACATAATCTAAAATATCAAGGAGTATTCAGTGCTGATAATTTGAGACTTGCAGGTCTTGGCGGTTCATATTTTAATGAAAATGACTTAAAATATTTCGATGCTATTAATTTCCTAAAAGGTGGTATAATACATTCGACCGCAGTTAATACTGTATCTGAAAATTATGCCAGAGAAATACAATACCCATTCTATGGGGAAGGTCTTGATGGAATTATAAGGAAGTATTCTTATAAGCTTAAGGGAATTGTCAATGGTATAGATTTTGATATTTGGGATCCTAAAACTGATGGTCATTTGGCGGAAAATTTTGATGTTACAAGTATCGATAAGAAAGTAGCTAATAAGCTTGATCTACAAAAGTCCTATGGTCTACCAGTAAGGGAAGATGTTCCTCTAATTGGTATTTGTTCTAGGCTTAATGAAATGAAGGGTCTTGACCTTGTTAGATATATTTTGGATGAGCTTTTACAAGAAGATATTCAATTTGTAGTCCTAGGTACTGGAGATTACACTTATGAAGAAATGTTTAAATATTTCGAGTGGAAATACCCTGACAAGGTTGCTGCAAGGATTTATTATAGCGGAGAGGAAAGCCACAAGATATACGGTGCTAGTGATTTTTATTTGATGCCTAGTGTGTCTGAACCATGTGGTATAAGCCAACTTATAGCTATGAGATATGGCTCTCTTCCAATAGTTAGAGAGGCTGGAGGATTAAAAGATACAGTCGTAGCTTACAACGAATTTACAGGAGAAGGAACTGGATTTTCTTTTGCTAATATTAATGCCCATGAACTTTTGTTCTGTATAAAGAATGCTCTTAAAGTTTATAGGGAAGATAAGGATGCTCTAAATAAGCTTATAGTCAATGCTATGAGCCAAAATAATGATTGGGCAAAATCTGGTGAAAGATATTTAGAATTATATAATGAAATTAAAGCAAGATAAAAACTATACAACAAATTTACTAGAGAGAATACAAAGTTTTTTGTATTCTTTTTATGCGAAAGATCTTAAAAATGCAAGAATAAATGAGGTTTATGATTGCCTATGTAGGGCTTTGATGGAAGACATTGGGAAAAGATGGGTAAAAAGCAAGTCTATAGAAACGGAATTTGAAGTCTATGTTCTTAGTTTCGAGTATCTACCAGGAAAGTTTATTGAAAAAAACATAGCAAGGCTCGGTAGGGAAGATGAAATAAGAAAAGTTTTAAGTGAAATTGGATTTTCATACGAATCTATAATTGATTTTGAAAAAGAAGCAAATCTAGGTGTCGGTGATATTGGAATTGGCTCAAGTTACATAATTAGTGAGCTTGCTAATAAAAAAATCAGGTCAGTTGCCTATGCATTAAGATATGAAAATGGTGATTTAAAGCAAAGAATTGAAGATGGTAGACAAGTGGAATACTCTGACTACTGGCTTGAAGAAGGGTCTAACTGGGAACATAAAAAGGGATTTTCCTATGAATTAGATATTGATGGCAGGAAACACAAATCTATCGCCTATGATATAGCTATTTTAAGTGATAAGGCTGATTTTGTTACAACACTAAGACTCTTTCAATCGGAGCCAACCAGTGCTGTAAGCTACCAGGATTTTGCTAGGGGAGATATATTGAAGGCCTACGATGAGTATATAAGTACAAGTTCTATTAATCAGTTCTTGTATTTGGATGATTCTTCTTATGATGGAAAACTTTTGAGGCTTAAACAAGAATATTTCTATTCAGCAAGTGCTATTAGGGACATCTTTAAGAGATACAAAAATAGGTATGGGTCAATAGATAAAATTGATGAAAGAATTAAGATTTTTGCTAATGATATTCATCCAACAATTGCCTTAGTTGAATTTATTAGGATTTTGAATGAGACTTACAAGCTTAGTATTAGGGAAGCTATTGATATTTCAAGAAGAGTTTTTGAACATATAGCTTTTTCTATAACAGATGATAGCCTAGAGGCTTATCCTGTTGATATGGTTAAGAGGGTTAATCCTGAAATAATCGAAACCATTTTACAAATTCAAGATGAATTATGGATTGAGAATCACGAAAATCAACTGATTAGAAATGGATATGTTTTATTTAAGAATATAAATATGACCCTATCCAATGAATATATTTTCTTATCCAAAACTTTAAAAGAAGAAAAACCTGCACCAAGAAAGCTTTCCTATATGAATTTGGGTACAGATAGAGTTCTTTATTTGGAAAAAAGTAATGAAAGTTTAATGAAGGTGTTTACTGAGTATGGCATTAGGAATAGTTCGGTTGGTGAGATTTTAAAAATCAAAAATCTAAAAACTAAATCTTCATTTATAGATGATTTGGAAGATGTAAAATTTGCTAATAAGAAAAAACTTATTGCATTAACAAAAGAGGAGATTAACCCATATTCTATATTTGATGTTCAATTATCTATAATTCATGAAGGAAAGAGACAGCTCCTTAATGCTTTATCTATAGCTTACAAATATTACCTACTAAAACATAATACTAACCTTAGATATGTACCAACTACCTATATTTTCTCTGGAAAAGCCAATGAAGGTTATTTCATGGCAAAAGAAACTATTAAGTTTATACTTGCCTTAAAGAAGATGATTGATAGAGATAAGATTATAAGAGAGAAGATAAAAATAGTTTTCGTCGAAGATATAGATGTTCATAAAACAAGGCTAATTCTAAATGCAAGTGACATTTACAATAATCTAACACTTGTAACTTTAGATAATCAAGATTTTAATATGCTAAATGCAGCTTTTAATATGACAAATATTTTGACAAGTAGGGGTGGGATTAGCCAAAATATAAGAGGGGTTGATTCTTTCTATAAGATTGGAGAATCTTACAGAGAAATTGTTGATGATAACTATTTCTCAAATTATGACGCAAATAATTTCTACTATTCTAATGATATGGTAAAATATACTGTGGAAAATCTAATAAGAGAAAATTATGAAAATTTTCCATATGATTTTAAAGTGATTTATGACCAAATAATGATGTATAATGATTCTTTCAGGGTTTTTAAGGACTTACCTGATTTAGCTTCCCAGAGAAGTCAAATTGAAATTGATTATCTTGACAAAAATAAATGGGTCGTAAAAGAAATAGATAACATACTATGGGCAAATA
>NZ_CAMXYR010000056.1 GCF_947253225.1 uncultured Anaerococcus sp.
CCAGGTGAGCTTATTGACGAAGATATAATAAAAAACATTAACTTTCTTATGGATAATGAAATAAATATAAATATACCAAACAATAAAATTGCTTGTATAATTGACAAAACGGATTAAAACTGTTATTATTAAGAAAAGAAAAGGAGAGTACATATGAAAAGAATTGTAACCTTAAATACAAGAAATCTCCACAAAAGTAAAAAACATGGTGGCTGTGGTGAATGTCAAACATCTTGCCAATCCGCATGTAAAACTAGCTGTGGTGTTGCTAATCAAGAATGTGTTAGCAAAAAAAATAAATAATAGATTTTGACTTATCTAAGCAATAAACTTGGATAAGTTTTTTATTTGTAAGGTTTTTGTTAGAAGTTTCTCAATTCCTAGTAAAAGCCTATAGTAAGAAAAAGGAGAGATAATGATACACCAATACAAGGCCAAGGGCTTTAATATTGTTTTAGATATATATAGTGGGTCTGTCCACGCCGTTGACGATGTAACTTATGATATTATCAGTCTATATGAAGATAAAAATAAGGATGAAATAAGAGAAATAATCTTGAATACTTACGAACTTTCTCATGAACAATTTGACGATGCTTACGAGGAAGTTAATGAACTTGTTAATGAAGGATTATTGTTTTCAGAAGATGTATATAAGGACTTATCGATAGATATTATGAAAAAGCCTACAACTCTCAAGGCTTTATGTTTAAATGTAGCTCATACCTGTAACCTTTCTTGTGAATATTGTTTTGCCAAAGGCGGAAAATATTCAGGACCAGATGCTATAATGACAAAAGAAGTTGCTAGAGGTGCAATAGATTTTCTACTTGAAAATTCAGGAAGTCACTACAATCTCGACATCGACTTTTTTGGTGGTGAGCCACTATTGAACTTTAATTTAGTAAAAGACACAGTTGAATATGCAAAAAGTAAGGAAATTGAATACAACAAACACTTTAATTTCACCCTTACAACTAATGGTCTACTCTTGAATGATGATGTAATCGACTATTTGAATGAAAATATGAAAAATGTAGTCCTATCCCTAGATGGAAGAAAAGAAAAACACGACCATTTTAGAAAAACTCTCAATGGGAAGGGTTCTTTCGATACTATCGTTCCAAAATTCCAAAATTTTGTGAAAAAACGTGGCGATAAAGAATATTATATGAGAGGAACTTTCACCGCCAATAACCTAGACTTCACAGAAGATTTAAAAACCTACCTTGATCTCGGCTTTACTAGAACTTCTCTTGAACCTGTTGTAGGCAAACCTGATGAACCATATGCTTTAAAGGAAGAACATTTAGAAACAATTTATAGGCAATATGAAAAGCTTGCTGATATGTTGATGGATAAAATAGATAAGGATGAAGATTTTATATTTTACCATTACATGATTGACCTAGAAAATGGTCCTTGTGTTCATAAGAGAATCTCTGGTTGTGGCTCAGGAACTGAATATATGGCTGTAACTCCAACAGGAGAGCTTTACCCTTGCCACCAATTTGTAGGTAATAGGGACTTTATAATTGGAAATATTAGAGATGGTATAGTTCATCCAGAACTTGTAAATCAATTCAAGACTTGCAATTGTTACTCTAAGAGTGAATGTAGGTCTTGTTGGGCAAATATGTATTGTTCTGGAGGTTGTGCAGCAAATTCCTACAATGCTACTGGTGATATCAATAATATCTATGAATATTCTTGTAAACTCTTTAGAAAGAGAATAGAAATGGCTATAGCTGTTAAAATATATGAATATATGAAAAACTCAGAAAAAGAATTAGCCTAAGGTTGTTTTTGATTAATTTATAGAAATTGCATAAAAAAAGCTGATTCCCCTTGCTAGCAAATACCAACAGAGGAATCAGCTTTTTAATTATTTTCTTTTCTAAGCTTATTTTCTTTGACAATCTTTGTCTTTGAAAATTCTTCTCTTTCTTTCTCTTCTATACTCTGAGAAATTGTCTTTATCATTTCCTTATACTTAGGAATTTGAACCTTATCCAAACTATTAACCTTCTTACTAGTTTTTTTAATTTCCCTATCCAAAGAATTTATAGTTGTATCTAATTCTGCCAGCTTAAAAAGCCTTGATCTTAAGTCATTAAAGGATAATATAGCTTCATCGAAAGAAGCATTAGTCTCGTAGAAAGAATATGAAAGATTAAGTTTTACTTCATCAAAAGTTATTTCAGAAATCTCAGTCTGCATAAACTTATCAATTTTTAAGTTAATACTATTATCTATTGGTACAGTTTTTGAAATAGAATCAAGATCCGCCTCGCCAATACTAGCTAAGACTTTTCTAAACTTGTGCTCTACAAGGTTAATAGTCTTATTTACAATTTCGTTAAGTTCATTTCTTTCTTTGATTTTAGCATCATAGGCTTGCATCAAGGCCTTTCTTTTCTTATCAAGTATATCATAGCCACCTACAAGAAGCTTTAATTCATCCTTAGCCTTAATCAAGTTCGCCTTTGTAGCTGCAACATTAGCTGTTTGCATCTTACTCACCTATATATTTGTCTAAGTTTTCTTTTGAAACTCTGTGAAGCTCATTTCTAGGTAAGATTTTCAAGATTTCCCAACCTAAATCAAGAGATTCCTCAAGTTCTCTATTTTCATTTCTTGCTTGAGACAAGAACTTTCTTTCAAACTCATCCCCGAACTTTAAATACTTTTTATCAACATCTGAAAGATCATCTTCACCTACAATCTGAGAGATATTTCTTACATCTTGAACTTTAGAGTATGACTCATAAATCTGATTCATTAAGTCTTCGTGGTCTGCCCTAGTGTATCCGTCGCCTATACCATCCTTCATAAGTCTTGATAAAGATGGAAGAACATTTATTGGTGGGTAAATTCCTTTGTTCGATAATGCCCTATCAATTACTATTTGTCCTTCGGTAATATATCCAGTTAGGTCGGCTACAGGATGGGTAATATCATCGTTTGGCATAGTCAAAATTGGAATTAGTGTAACAGAGCCCTTTACACCTTCAATCATTCCAGCTCTTTCATATAGGGAAGCTAGATCTGAATAAAGATATCCTGGATATCCCTTCCTAGAAGGAACCTCCCCCCTAATAGAAGAAACTTCACGCAAGGCTTCTGAGTAAGAAGTCATATCTGTAATTATAACTAAAACGTGATAGTGTTTCTCGTATGCAAGATATTCTGCAGCAGTTAATGCACACTTTGGGGCAACCAACCTTTCCATAATAGGAGAATCTGCTAGATTTTGATACATTACCACCTTATCACGAACACCTGCCTTATTAAAGGCATCCTCAAAAAACATTGCCTCATCTTTCTTAATTCCCATAGCAGCAAAGACAAAGCAAAAATCTTCGTCAGTTTTCAACTTAGCTTGTCTTACAATTTGAGCTGCTATTTCATTATGTGATAAACCTGAACCTGAAAATATAGGTAGCTTTTGACCACGTATTAACGTTGTAAGTGTATCAATTGATGAAATACCTGTTTGAATAAAATCTCTAGGATATTCACGAGCCACAGGATTAAGAGGTAGTCCTTCTACAGAAAATTTCTCATCTGAGTAAATATCTCCACCATTATCGATAGGCTCACCTATACCATTGAAAGTTCTGCCTAGAATAGATTCATTTAAAGGAAGCTCAAGTGGCTTTTCATGAAAACTTACTACAATATCATTTAAGGAAAACTCTTCAGTATTACCAAAAACCTCAATAGTTACAATATCATCATCTATTTTAACAACTTGACCCACAAAATCTATTCCCAAAGCATGGACAGAAACTACAGCCTTGTAGGCAACATCTGTAACTTTCTCGATTTCTATCATAGATGATTCGATTTTTCTAATTTTAGTATATTCTTTTCTCATCTATTAACCTTCCTTAACACTTACAAAGTGGTTATCTATCTTTGAATTTAAGTCTATAAACTTATCTAACTCATCATTTTTTATATTATATTTCATTTGAGTTATTTCATTAATTAAAGATGGGTCATATATTGCCTTGTGACTAAGACCGTTTTCTATAGCTTCCTTACTCTTCTTGTAGTAGTTGTAAATGATATCGAGCATCTTAACCTGTTTTTCAAGAGGAACATACTTATCTATATCATTATAGGCATTTTGTTGAAGAAATCCATTTCTGATTAGGCCTGAAACATCCAAAATATTCTTTTGACTGTTTGATAGAGCATCTTCTCCCACAAGCATCATAATTGATCTTACTTCATCTTCCTCAAGAAGGACATTCATAAGCTCATTTCTTACACCAATAATATCTCTTCCGAGTCTTTCTTCATAATACGACCTAATCTTTTCAATATAATTTGAATAAGATGATAGCCAGTTGATAGCTGGATAGTGTCTAGAATACGCAAGTTTTCGATCAAGACCTAAAAATACATTTACACATCTTCTTGTATTTTCTGTAACAGGCTCAGAAAAATCTCCCCCTGAAGGTGAAACAGCGCCTATTAGTGTAACTGAGCCATAACTTCCATTTAAGTTTTTATAATATCCAGCTCTTTCATAAAATTGTGAAAGTCTTGATCCTAGATAGGCTGGATATCCTTCCTCTGCTGGTATCTCTTCAAGTCTACCTGATATCTCACGCAAAGCTTCCGCCCATCGAGATGATGAATCCGCCATCAAAGCTACATCATATCCCATATCCCTAAAGTATTCTGCCATGGTTATACCAGTGTAAATTGATGCCTCTCTTGCTGCTACAGGCATATTAGAAGTATTTGCTATAAGAATTGTTCTTTCCATAAGACCCTTACCTGTATTAGGATCTATTAGGTCTGGAAATTCTTCAAGTACCTGAGTCATCTCATTACCACGTTCTCCACAACCTATATAAATAATAATATCTACATCAGAATATTGAGCAAGTTGGTGTTGGAGCATAGTCTTACCAGTACCGAACCCACCTGGAATTGCTACTGTACCGCCCTTAGCTAAAGGAAAAAATACGTCGAGAACTCTCTGTCCTGTCTCAAATAATTTTTCGATTGGCAAATTTGCCATTACTGGTCTAGGATTTCTAACTGGCCAATATTGATAGAGCTTTTCTTCGACAATTTTTTTATTGGTTTTGATTTTTACAACAGTATCTTCAAGGGTGTATTTACCATCATTAGCAACTTCAACAACCTCTCCGTCAACAGATGCCATAAGCCTATGCTCTATAGTTTCTGTTTCCTTTATGGTTGCGTATATTTCACCCCTGTTTATTTTTTGTCCAACCCTTACAGTTATTTCTACATCCCACTTTTTATCAGTATCTAAGTTTTCAAATCCGATTCCTGATGGAATGAAAGCACCATTTTTATCCATGATGCTTTTTAGGGGTCTCTGAATACCATCAAACATATTTCCAAGCATACCTGGTCCAAGTCTAACAGAAAGTGGCCTTGATGTTGGAAGTATTTCTTCATTTACTTTAAGTCCAGAAGTATCTTCATATACCTGAATAGTTGCCTTATCACCTTCTAAAGATATAACTTCTCCTATAAGTTTTAAATTACCTACAGAAACCATCTCACGAACAGTAAGCACTCTGGCATTATCAGCTATAACTACTGGTCCATTAATTGTTTTAATTTTTGGATTCATTAAAACTCTCACTTTCAAGAAGTTGGTTCAATCTTTTACCTACTTCATATTTCTTATCTTTTAACTTATTCAAATAAGTGTAATTATACCTAAAATCACGATCAAGGTTTGAAATAATATAACCACCTATGTATTCATCATCAAGGACTTCAACATTAGGAAAATCTATTAACTCCTTATCTTTATCTAATACACTAATAATAACTTCATCCTTAGCCATATTTAAGTCTTTAACAGAATTGTTAATACTTAAGTTGAGACCTTTTTTATAGTCGTCCTTTTCAGTATAGGCTACTAATTTATCAACAATTCTAGAGTTTAAATCTTGTAATAGAGCCTGTTTAAATAAATATAGGTTGTTTTTTGCATCGAATTCCTTCTTAGAGACATTTTCATTTTTTCTCATCTCTGCAAAAGTTTTTCTTTCCCTCAGACTCTTTGCTAGCTTTTTCTCTAACTCTTTTTTCTTATCATCAACTAACTTTGAATTTTCTTCAGTAGAACTATATAATTCGTCCTCACTTTTTTCCTTCTCTTCATCCCATACCATTTTTCTAAAGGATGAAATTTTAGCTTCTAAATCTAGCATATTCCCTCCAATCAACCATCAATAACTACGATTAAAGGCTTACTTGCATTTTCTCTATACTCATCAACAAAACCAGCTATATGATTATATACTGGTCTACTTAATATAAGAACAGCTAGATTCTCATCTCTTACAGATTTTTTAAAAATCTCGTGAGTTTTACTCAAGTCATCTACCTGTTCTGTTTCTATGGCCCCAAGCCTAAACATTAAGCTTAGACTCGGATCCCTGCTTATTAACTTTGCCTTCATTTTAAGCGTATAGGATAAGGATAGAAATAATTACTCCGAAGATAGCAATACCTTCTGCTAGACCTACGAAAATAATTGTTCTACCAAGTATTGATTGATCTTCTGAAATAGCTCCTAGAGCTGCGGAACCAACTGTACCAACAGCATAACCAGTACCAATGGTCGCAAGTCCTGTAGATAAGGCTGCACCAATATATTTAAGACCATCGCTTGCTACTGCACTTGCACCAGCTTCTGCTGCCTTTGATGTTGTTGGAAACAAAAGAACAATCATCATAACCATAATTGGCACAAAAGTAAATAAGTTTAGCTTAAGTGCTTTTCTAATTTTTGCTTTGGAAGCATCTTCATTTGTTTTCAAAAGGTATAAACCTGAATATATTGTCATAACGACAACTGCCAAAGCTAATAATGCAATTTTTAAAATCATAATTTCTCCTTAATTTTCTCTAATTGGTCTAAACTTACGACCATTTCCTTCATAATACTTACTAAACATTTCATAAAACTCTAGTCTTAAACCTTGGATAAATACAATCATTCCTTCAAGTCCTATTATTAATATGTTGCCTAAAATAAGAATTATTATTCCAATAACTCCTCCTCCAGCAAGTTTTGCCATTACCTCAAAAGCCATATATAAACCAACGTGGTTTATTGCAAATGCACCCACTCTTGTGAATGATACAAGGTTAGAAAAAACTGACAACAAAGCTTCTACTATTGAGAAGGAACTCTCAACATAATAGTCACCTTTTCCAGAATCATATAGTGGATAATATCCTTCAATCCTTCTTGCTATTGGTTGCTTAAATATAATCATAATAATTGAAACAACCAACAAAACAAGACCTGCAGGCATTGGTAATGGATTTTTACCTACAATATTTAGGATTATCATAATGAAAGATATCATCATCATAAGTCCAGCAAGACCTTCCTTACCAAAAATACCTTCTTCTATGTCTTCTTGTTTTTTAACCTTATTGTAAATTCCTATCAAATAAGAAATAACCATTAATAAAACACCAAAGGCAACAGCTGCAATAAGCACTGTCATAATATTATCGAATGGCTTTATTAGTAATGTAGGTATAAGAGTTTCTATACCAAAAAAGGAACCATACAATAAACCAAAAATTGATGCACTTATACCGATTCTTCTGATAAGTCCGCCAAAAGTTTTATTAATCTTGTCAACATAAAAACTTAGTAGCACAAAGACAAGTCCTTGTCCTAAATCTCCAAACATCATTCCATATAATAACAAATAAGTTATCGCAAAAAATGGTGTAGGATCTATCTCATTATAATTTGGAGCGCCATACATATTAACCAAAAATTCAAATGGTCTAAAAAAAATATTATTTCTTAATTTTGTTGGCGGTTGCTGGGAATACCCCCTTGCATTTGTTTTTACCTTAGTTTTTTCGTATTTATCTTCGAGTTTCTTAAAGTCATCTACTTTTGACTTTGGAACCCAGCCACTAAGGTAGAAGTACTTGTCACCTTTTGCCATCTTATCCTTGATCTGAGCACTTTTTTCGTAGTATTCAATTGAATATGGTATATCCTCTATAAGATTGCTATTTTCATTTTTAATTGCTTGAATCTTATCTTCAAGTTCTCTAATCTCTTTGTTAGCTTTATCTAATTTATCATTAATGGCATCTAGATTATCAGAATCAGGTGTTTCTTTATCTATAAATCCCATTGTATTGACAGCTCTATTTATATCTTCTTTTACTTGATTAGGATAAACTAACAAATAATTTTCTTTGCTGTCAATAATTTTATTTTTTCTATTATTTGCCAATTATTTCTCCTCTTCTTCCAAGATATCCTCAGTTAGTTCAACAACTATATCTTCACTATTCTTATTGTAAATCTCTTCTAAGGCATCTTTCTTATTTATAAAGTCAGTATTAATATCAGATTTTATTTTTTCAGCCTCATCCATAATGCTCGTATAAACTTCATCTGATTTTTCCTTAATTAATCCTTGATACTTTCTATCAAGTTCACTAATTACATTAAATGTGTTTTCCTTCTCCTTATGAATAATATCATCTGTATCTTTTCTTAACTTACTTGTTTCCTTATCAAGAGCAAATAGCTCATCCAGATACGCAAGCGACATATTATCAAGACTACTATCAAGATGTAAAATCAATGAAGGTATGTTCTCGTAGTTATTTTTCAGGATGAACCTTCCATCCTTACTGACTTGTCCAAATCTATGGTCAAAATATTTTAGATTTTTTACTTTAGATATATCTATCCCATATTTATCTAGGATTTCAAGGTTTTTCTTGTATTCCTCAAGTTTATTAATTTCTTCTTCCAATTCACTTTTCTTATCAATTAAGACTTTCAAGTTGTCGTAAATTTTGTCAATATCAGCAGTCCCAATAAATTTTTTATGCTTATATGGTCTTGTATCAATAT
>NZ_CAMXYR010000057.1 GCF_947253225.1 uncultured Anaerococcus sp.
AAAATAAAATGGCTTATAAATTTCAGATATATGGATTAAATAATTTGGCAGATTCTGATAAGAATATAGAAAATATCTTTAAGAAAGAATTTGTAAATCTTCTTTATTTTACATCTTCTATTAGCGGGGTTTTAGAGATGATGGTAAAGGGAGTTTCAAAGTTCGAGACTCTGCTTTATTTGACAGATTTAACAGGACTTGCTAGAGAAAATATAGCTGCAATTGGAGATGGCATGAATGATTTGGAAATGCTTAAAGGAGCACGACTTTCCTTTGCTATGGGAAATGGTCATGATAGGATTAAGGATATAGCTGATTTTACAGTTGCAGACAATGATAAAGGTGGAGTTATTGAAGCTTGTGAAAAAATCAAGGAGCATAACAGATGTTTAATATAGTATTACTTGCTCCGGAACATCCAGGAAACGTGGGCAATGTTGGAAGAACCTGTGTGTTAACCGAGTCTAGGCTACATTTGGTAAGACCTTTTAAGTTTGATTTTTCTGATAGATTTTTAAAAAGAGCGGGTATAGATTATTGGGAACATGTTGATTTAGTTATCCATGATTCAGTGGATGAATTTATGGATTATGTTTTAGACAAGAGATATTTTTTGGTTGAAACTGGTACAGATAAAAAATATACGGAAGTTGATTTTAAAGATGGAGATTTTTTAATTTTCGGTAGAGAAAAAGAAGGAATCGAGGCAAAACTTCTAAATAAATACAAGGAAAAAATCATTACAATCCCGATGACCCAAAAAATTACTAGGTCATTGAATCTTGCAAATTCGGTAAGTATTGTCTTATACGAAGCTCTTAGGCAAGATGGATTTAATTTTTAATAAGGAGAAAATATGTACGATATAATTATTATAGGTGGAGGTCCTGCTGGATTAACTGCAGGCCTTTATGCAGGTAGGAGCAAACTAAAGACACTTATCATAGAAAAATCAGTTGCTGGTGGTCAGATTTCTGGGACGGCCTTTGTAGAAAATTATCCGGGTTCAATTCCAGAGGCAACTGGAATGGGACTTTCTGAAAGAATGCTTGAGCAAGCGGAAGAATTTTGTGAGATTAGGTACGAGGATGTTAAGGAAGTAGAGCTTGAAGGAAAAATTAAAAAAGTAGTAACTGATGGTGGAAACTACGAGGCTAAGGTTATCATAATTTCATCTGGAGCTACTCATAGAAAGCTTGATGTTCCAGGAGAAAAAGAATTTGCCAATAGGGGTGTTTCCTATTGTGCAACTTGTGATGGCCCTTTCTATACTGGTCTTGATATTTTTGTAGTAGGTGGAGGAGATTCTGCCCTAGAAGAAGCTAGCTACCTTACAAGATTTGGTAAATCTGTTACGATAATCCACAGAAGAGATGAATTTAGAGCAAGTGGTGTAGTAGTTGATAATATCAAAAACAATAAGAAGATAAAACTTGAACTTAATTCCGTTGTAAAGGAAATTAAGGGAGATAGAGAAAGTCAAGTACTTATCGTTGAAAATGTAAAGACTGGAGAAATAAAAGAATTAAAATCTGATGATAATTCACCAATTGGGGTATTTATATTCATAGGATATATTCCACAAACAGAGATATTTGAGGGCAAACTAGATATGGCAAAGGGCTATATCCTAACCGATGAAGATATGAAAACAAATATTGAGGGAGTATTCGCAATTGGAGATACTCGAGAAAAGAAGGTTAGGCAAATGGTTACAGCAGCAGGTGATGGATGTATCGCAGCTGTTCTTGCTAACAGGTATCTCGAAGGTGAAAATTGGTAAGATAATGTTGACAAATTTCTAACAAATAAGTAAAGTAGTATTTGTAGAAAGAAAAAATTAGGAGGAAATAATGGCAACAAAAGTAGCAATTAATGGATTTGGTAGAATCGGACGTCTTACATTAAGAAGAATCGCCGAAGTTGAAGAAAATATTGAAGTAGTAGCAATTAACGATCTTATTGATAAAAAAGGTCTACTATATGCTTTCAAATATGATACAGCTCAAGGAAGATTCAATGGAGATGCTGAACTAACAGAAGACGGATTCAAAATTAACGGAAAAGAAATAAAAGTTTTCGCTGAAAGAAACCCAGAAGATCTTCCATGGGGAGAGCTTGGAGTTGATATCGTACTTGAATGTACAGGCTTCTTTACAGAAAAAGAAAAAGCAGAAGCTCATATCAAGGCTGGAGCTAAAAAAGTTCTAATTTCAGCACCTGGTAAAGGTGATATGAAAACTATCGTATTTGGTGTTAACCACGACATTCTTGATGGATCAGAAACAGTTGTTTCAGGCGCAAGCTGTACAACAAACTGCTTATCACCAATGGTTAACGTATTATTAAAAGAATTTGGATTTGTTTCAGGTCAAATGTCTACAATCCACGCTTACACAGCTACTCAAGCTATCCAAGATACACCAGCTTCTAAGAAAGACTTAAGAGGTGGTAGAGCTGCAGCACAAAATACAATACCAGCATCAACTGGAGCTGCTAAGGCTGTAGGTAAAGTACTTCCAGAAGTTGAAGGAAAAATTGATGGTTCAGCTCTAAGAGTACCAACAATTACAGGATCTATCACAGAACTTTATTCAGTTCTTGAAAAGAAAGTTACTGTAGATGAAGTAAACGCAGCTATGAAAAAATACTCAAATGATGCATTTGCTTATACAGAAGATGACATTGTATCAAGCGATATAGTTGGTTATCCAGCTGGTTCAGTATTTGACTCTCAACTAACAAAAATTGTTGAAGGTGCAAATGGAACACAACTTGTTAAAACAGTTGCTTGGTATGACAACGAAATGGGATATGTATCTAACTTAGTTAGAACACTTGACTATCTAGCAAATCTTTAAGAGTTAATTAAGGCGGGGGATAGCTTCCGCCTTTTTTTAACGGAAATACGAGGAGACTTATGAATAAAAAAACTGTAAAAGACCTAGACGTAAAGGGCAAAAAAGTACTTGTAAGAGTTGACTTTAACGTACCTCTTTCAAAAGAAAACAACGAAGAAATTGCTGATGATACAAGAATTAGAGCAGCTCTTCCTACTATTGACTACCTATTAGAAAATGGTGCTAAAGTTATTCTTATGAGCCACCTAGGTAGGCCAAAAGGAGAAGCAAAACCTGAATTTTCTCTAAAACCTGTAGCTATTTGGCTTGAAAACCATTATGGTGCAAAATTCCACTTCTTTCCATCACCAGAAGTTGTTGATGATAAAGTAAAGGAAGAAGTTTCTTCATTGTGTGAAGGTGAGCTTTGCCTGATTGAAAATACAAGATATGTTGCTGGTGAAACTAAAAATGTTCCAGACTTTGCTAAAAAGCTTGCATCTCTTGCAGAACTTTATGTAAATGACGCCTTTGGTACAAGCCATAGAGCCCATGCATCAAATGTTGGTGTTGCAAGTATTCTTCCATCAGCAGTAGGTTTTCTAATTGAAAAAGAAATCTCTGTAATGGGCAAGGCTCTTGAAGCACCTGAACATCCATTTGTTTCAATTTTAGGTGGAGCCAAGGTTTCTGACAAGATTGGTGTTATTGAAAACTTGATTACTAAAGTTGACACAATCCTAATCGGTGGTGGAATGGCCTATACCTTCCTTAAAGCTCAAGGAAAAGAAATAGGAAAATCTTTACTAGAAGAAGATAAGATGGACCTTTCTCTTGAATTAATTAAAAAAGCAGAAGCTAATAATGTAGAAATCCTACTTCCAGTAGATGTTGTTATTGCTGATGAAATTAAAGCTGGAGCAGCAACTGAAATAGTTGATATAGATTCAATCCCAGCTGATAAGGAAGCCCTAGATATTGGACCAAAAACAGCAGAAATTTTTGCTAAAAAAATAAAAGAAGCTAAAACTGTTGTATGGAATGGACCAATGGGTGTCTTTGAAATAAAAGAATTTGCTGATGGAACAAATAAAGTTGCAAAAGCCCTTTCTGAATCAGATGCTGTAACTATAGTAGGTGGTGGAGATTCTGCCCTAGCAATAGAACTTGCAGGTCTTAAAGATAAAATAACTCACGTATCAACAGGTGGGGGAGCAAGCTTAGAATTTCTTGAAGGAAAAGACCTACCTGGAATTACTTCAATAGAAGATAAGTAAGGAGAAATAATGCGTAAACCAGTAATAGTTGGAAACTGGAAGATGAACATGACAGTTTCAGAAGCAGAAAAACTACTTGATGAAATTAAAGCTTTAGATCTTGATTCTAATGTTGAGGCAGGTGTTTGCACTCCAGCTATCGACTTATTAGTAGCTAAAGAAAAATTAGCTAATACAAAAGTTGGCTTTGGAGCACAAAATATGTACTTTGAAGAAAGTGGAGCATTCACAGGAGAAATTTCTCCATTAATGCTAACAGATGTCGGAGCAAAATATGTAATTTTAGGCCACTCTGAAAGACGTGAATACTTCAAAGAATGTGACTGTCTAATCAATAAAAAGGTAAAAGCAGCCCTAGCTCATGATTTAGTACCTATACTTTGTTGTGGAGAAACTCTTGAAGAAAGAGAATCCAATGAACATGAAGCGAAAGTAAAAGGACAAATTGAAAAAGACCTCAAAGATGTTTCAGAAGAAGATATTGAAAAAGTAATCATAGCCTATGAACCAATCTGGGCTATTGGTACAGGAAAAACAGCATCAAGTGAAGATGCAGATGCTATGTGTGGCTATATTAGAAACTTAATAGCTGAAAAATATGGCAAAGATGCTTCTGAAAAAATAAGAATCCAATATGGTGGTTCTGTAAAACCAAACAATGTAGTAGAATTAATGGGCAAAGATAATATTGACGGTGCCCTAGTTGGTGGAGCAAGCTTAAAGGCAGAAGATTTTGCTCTTTTAGTTAATTTTAATAAATAAGGAGAAATAAATGAGTTTAATAACAGATGTATATGCAAGACAAATTCTTGATTCAAGAGGAAACCCAACAGTAGAAGTGGAAGTTTACACAGAAGATGGCGGTTTTGGTAGAGCAAGCGTACCATCAGGTGCATCAACAGGTGAATGGGAAGCTGTAGAACTTAGAGATGGCGATAAAAACTATTATCTAGGAAAATCTGTTCTTAGGGCAGTTGAAAATGTAAATGAAATTATTGCTGAGGAACTTGAATACACTTATGATGTTACAGATCAAATCGGTGTAGATATGGCTATGATTGAACTTGATGGAACAGAAAACAAGGGCAAACTTGGTGCTAACGCAATCCTAGGTGTATCCCTTGCAGTTGCAAAAGCAGCAGCTAACGAACTTGGAATGTCTCTATACAACTACATCGGTGGAGTTAATGCAAAACTTCTACCAACACCAATGATGAACATCCTTAATGGTGGTGAGCATGCAGACAACTCTGTAGATATACAAGAATTCATGATTTTCCCACTCGGAGCTGAAAGTTTCGCTCATGCCCTACAAATTGGTGCAGAAGTATTCCACAGCTTAAAATCAGTTCTTTCATCAAAAGGCTACAACACAGCTGTAGGTGATGAAGGTGGATTTGCTCCAAATCTTAAATCAAACGAAGAAGCCCTAGAAATTATTTGTGAAGCTATTAAGGCTGCAGGATACGAACCAGGTAAAGATGTTTATATAGCTATGGACTGTGCATCAAGCGAATTCTACAATAAAGAAGATGGTAAATACCACCTTGATGGAGAAGGAACAGTTAAAACAGAAGATGAAATGATTGACTGGTTAGAAGAATTAGTTGGCAAATACCCAATTATCTCTATTGAAGATGGACTTGATGAAAACGACTGGGAAGGTTGGGCAAAACTTACAGAAAGACTTGGCAAAAAAGTTCAACTTGTAGGTGATGACTTATTCGTAACAAATACAAAGAAACTTGAAAAAGGAATTAAAGAAGGCGTTGCTAACTCAATCCTAATCAAGGTTAACCAAATAGGATCTCTTACAGAGACTCTAAATGCTATTGAAATGGCTAAAGAAGCAGGATATACTGCTGTAGTTTCTCACAGATCAGGAGAAACAGAAGACGTTACAATTTCTGATCTTGTAGTTGCAGTAAATGCTGGACAAATTAAAACAGGTGCTCCTTCAAGAACAGATAGAGTTGCTAAATACAACCAATTATTAAGAATTGAAGATGAACTTGGAGATGATGCAAGATTCAAAGGAATCAATGCCTTCTACAACATCAAAAGATAATATATACTATAAGGACGGTCTTAGTTTTAACTAGGGCTGTCTTTTTTGCAATAAATAATTTCTTAATATAAGGAACTTAAAATTTATAAATTAAATGGTATATTCAAAATGATAGATAATTTTATCTTATGTGTTTTGTATATGTTAACTATAAGATTTATTGAAACTGAAGGGAAGTGAATATATGAAGACAGACATCCAAATAGCAAAAGAAATTTCTCTAAAAGATATAGATGAAATTTGCCATAAATTGGGAGTTGAAACTTATGAGAAAATTGGAAACTACAAAGCTAAAATTGACCTATCCTACTCTCAAAATATTAAAGAAAATGCGAAGTTAATATTAGTTACTGCAACAAATCCAACCCCAAGCGGAGAAGGAAAGACAACAGTCAATATTGGCTTATCTATGGCATTGAATCAGATAGGAAAAAAAGCGGTATCTGTTTTAAGAGAGCCTTCAATGGGTCCTTCTTTTGGAAGAAAGGGAGGAGCTGCGGGAGGTGGATATAGCCAGGTTCTACCGATGGATGAAATTAACCTACATTTTACTGGAGATTTTCATGCAATAACATCTGCTGTTAACCTTGTAGCAGCTATTGTGGACAATCATATCTACCAAGGCAACGAAAAAAATATTGACCCTAAAAGAATTGTTTGGAGAAGGTGCGTTGATTTAAACGATAGGGCTCTTAGAAATATTGTTATCGGTCTTGGAAATAGAACTGATGGAGTAACTAGAGAAGACAAGTTTGATATAACTGTTGCCACTGAAATGATGGCTGTTCTTTGCCTAGCTACTAGCATCAAAGATTTCAAGAAAAGAGTGGCGAAGATGATTGTTGCCTATGATTACAATAATAAACCTATAACTGTTGAAGATATAAAGGCGACAGGCTCTGTGGCTGTAGTTATGAAAGAAGCTTTAAAGCCAAATCTTGTCCAAACTACAGAGCATACTCCTGCAATAATCCATGGAGGCCCTTTTGCAAATATCGCTCATGGTTGTAATTCACTTTTAGCCACGAAAACAGCCCTAGGACTTGCAGATTATGTAGTAACTGAGGCAGGATTTGGGGCAGACCTCGGTGCAGAAAAATTCAATGATATAAAATGTCGACTTGGTGGTCTAAAACCAGATGCAACAGTTATTGTAACTTCAGTTAGGTCTTTGAAGTACCATGCTGGAATGGATATCGACCAACTTTCCAATGAAGAATTAACTTATCTTGAAAAAGGTTTCAAAAACTTACAAGTTCATATAGAGAACATGAGGAAATTTGGGACTAATATAATAGTCGCTATAAATAAGTTTGCAAGTGATAGCACAAAAGAAATTAATCTTATCAAAAAAATGACCGAAAAACTTGGAGTTATGGCGATAGAAACAAATGTTTTCACAGAAGGAGGAAAAGGAGGCATAGAACTTGCCCAAAACCTTGTCAAACTTTGTGAAAAAGACAATGAATTCAACTTCCTTTATGAGCTAGATATGTCAATCAAAGAAAAATTAGAAATAATATCAAAAGAAATCTATAGGGCAAAGGGAGTAGTTTACGCTAGTAAAGCAGATAAGGAGATCAAAAAAATTGAAGAAATGGGTTTTGGAGACTTGCCTATTTGTGTTGCGAAGACCCCTTACTCCTTATCAGATGACCCAAGCATAAATATATTGACAGACGACTATGAAATAACTATAAGAGATATTAGGATAAATGCAGGTGCAGGATTTTTAGTAGCCTACACAGGCAATGTTTTAACAATGCCAGGTCTACCAAAACAAGCCAATGCCTACAAGATAGACCTTGATGAAAATGATGAAATTATAGGATTGTTCTAGGTATTAACTGAAGAATTTGCTGAAACAAGAAAGAAATAAAAATATTTTTAACAAAAACTTGAAATTTTTGTTAATCTATTTATAATAATTATATACAAAAAATTTAGGGAAGATGGAGGGTACTATGA
>NZ_CAMXYR010000058.1 GCF_947253225.1 uncultured Anaerococcus sp.
TCATAAAAGATAGTGGAATAAAATTAATATTAAAGTTGAGACTAACGTCTTCGCTTGAAAAATCAGGGGAAATTTATAATTAAAGGCTAAATGTGAAAATTCACAAAATATGTAATAAATTTTGAACCTTGGACTAAATACCTATATTTCAATATCTATTGACATATTTAGTCGAAGATAATATCATATAGGCATAAGATAATACGTTTTCACAAAGGAGGTAAACCGTGAAAGAAAAAATTCAACGATTTGGTGGTGCTATGTTCACACCTGTTATGCTTTTTGCAGTATCAGCACTACTAATAGGATTTGGGATCTTATTTACAACTGAAGTTATAATGGGTCCTATGGCAAGTGAAGGAACACTGTGGTTTGGATTTTGGGATATGATCTTATCTGGTGCATGGGTTGTATTTAATCAATTGCCATTATTATTTGCAATTGCCCTACCTATAGGACTTGCAAAGAAACAAAACGCTAGAGCAAGTATGGAAGCATTCGTAATTTACTTAGTTTTCCTAAACTATGTTTCTACAATTTTGAAACATTGGGGAGGAAGTTTCGGGGTGGATTTTAGTCAAGAAGTTGGCGGAGCAAGTGGACTTGCCATGATTGCAAATATCAAAACTCTTGATATGGGTATGATGGGAGCTCTTCTAATTTCAGCAATAGCCATTTATTTACATAACAGATTTTTCGATACTAGACTTCCAGAAGCTTTGGGAGTATTCAAGGGTTCTGCCTTTGTTTTGGGTGTCGGATTTATTGTTATGATTCCTGTAGCCTTCCTTGCAGTGCTTATTTGGCCGAAGGTACAAGCTGGAATGAATATCTTTAGAGATATTATCCTTAATTCTGGAACCTTCGGTGTAGGAATTTTCGTACTTTTGGAAAGACTACTAATACCATTTGGTCTCCACCATTTGTTGTATGCACCAATGTTCTATGATAGCTTGGTTGTCCCTGGTGGAATTTATTCTTATTGGGCACAGAATCTTCCACAAATCGCTGCTGCAACAGGTTCATTAAAGGAGATTGCTCCTTATGCTCAACTAACGGCGACTGGCTGGTCAAAGATATTTGGTTGTGTGGGTGTTGGGCTTGCTTTCTACAAGACGGCACTACCTGAAAATAAGAAGAAAATTGCAGGTCTGATGATTCCTGTTGTGCTTACGGCTGTCCTAAGCGGAGTTACAGAGCCAATCGAATTTACTTTCTTATTTATTGCACCTCAACTCTTTGTTGTGCATGCAATTCTTGCTGCTATTCTTGCTATGGTAATGAATATAGCAGGGGTAGTTGGAATTTTCTCAGGTGGAGTAATAGAGATGGCATCCTTAAACTGGATTCCATTAGCGGTTAACCACTGGAAAACCTACCTCATTATGTTAGTTATTGGGCTTGTAGCTATAGTAGTTTGGTACTTGGTATTTTCATTCTTAATAACTAAGTTTGATATAAAGACTCCAGGTAGAACTACATCAGAAGATTCTGCTAAGCTATACACCAAGAAAGACTATAAAGCCAAGAAAGCAGATGAAGGGACTGAAGGAAAGATTGTAAAAAAAGCCGATAAATTTGAGATTATGGCTGATGAAATCCTAGCTGGTCTTGGTGGGGCAGAAAACATCAAAGACTACACCAATTGTGTAACAAGATTGAGGGTTAACGTAGTTGATCCAGCTAAGGTTGCAGATGATTCCTATTTCAGAGAAATTGGAACATATGGTATAGCTAAGACAGGGAATTCTGTTCATGTAATAGTAGGAATGGATATCCAATATGTAGCAGATGCCTTTGGCGAATTAGTTTAGAAAAAGAAAAGAATAAGTTAGAAATTTAGAAAAAATAAAGGAGAATATTATGACACAAAAACATTCGATAGTAGTAGCAGGTGGTGGTTCAACATTTACACCAGGAATTATAGGAATGCTCCTAGACAATCTTGACAGATTTCCACTAAGATCTATTAAACTTTATGATAATGACGAAAAAAGACAAGAAGTTATAGGTAAGGCTCTTGAAATCCTCTTGAAAGAAAGACACCCGGAAATAAACTTCGTATATACAACAGATCCAAAAGAAGGATTTACAGACGTTGATTTCGTTCTTGCTCAAATAAGAGCTGGTAAGTATGAAATGAGAGATAGGGACGAGAAAGTTCCTTTAAAACATGGTTGTATCGGTCAAGAAACATGCGGACCAGGTGGACTTGCTTATGGTATGCGTTCAATAGGGGGAGTTTTAGAAATTCTTGACTACATGGAAGAATACTCACCAGATGCTTGGATGCTAAACTACTCAAATCCAGCAGCAATAGTTGCAGAAGCAACAAGAAGACTTAGACCAGATTCAAAAATCATAAACATTTGTGATATGCCGATCGACCTAATGTATAAGATGGCAGACATGGTTGGCCTAAAAGAATGGCAAGAACTTGACTTCTCATACTACGGCCTAAACCACTTTGGTTGGTTTACAGCTATTTCTGATAAAGAAGGCAATGACCTAATGCCACAAATCAAAAAACACGTAGCAGTTAATGGATTTGCTGATGGTATAGGAACAGCTCAACACCTTGACCCATCATGGGTTGAGACATTCACAAAGGCAAAAGATGTCTATGCCCTAGACCCAGAAACAATTCCAAACACCTACCTAAAATACTACTTCTACCCTGACTTTGTATTAGAACATACAAATCCAGAACACACAAGAGTAGATGAAGTAAGAGAAGGAAGAGAAAAAGATGTATTCGGTTTCTGCCAAAATATCATAGATAAGGGAACAGCAGAAGGTATTGAAATAGAACTAGATGCTCACGCAACCTACATCGTAGACTTAGCAATAGCCCTAGCAGAAAACACAAAAGAAAGATTCCTTCTAATAGTAGAAAACCAAGGTGCAGTTCCAAACTTTGACCCAACAGCTATGGTAGAAATTCCATGCCTAGTGGGTAAAAATGGAATTGAAAGAATTAACCAAGGACCAATCCCACAATTCCAAAAAGGTCTAATGGAACAACAAGTATCAGTAGAAAAACTTGTAGTAGAAGCTTGGATAGAAGGATCTTACCTAAAAATGTGGCAATCCCTAACCCTATCAGCAACAGTTCCATCAGCTAAGGTTGCCAAAGAACTTCTTGATGATCTGATAGAAGCAAACAAGGGTTACTGGCCAGAATTACATTAATAAAGAAAAACTCTCTATTATATAATATTAAAAATCTCTACTTGGCGTATAATGCTAGTAGAGATTTTTAATTGAGGTGATTGATATTAGTATAGAAAAACTTATAAGAGATAACGAACAAAAATTTACCCAGACGGACTACACCATAGCCAACCAAATCTTAAAAGAAGGTCTTAGTTACAACTTGACCATCAATGAGTTTGCTAGAATTTGCTACACTTCAAGAACTTCTATTCTAAGATTTGCAAAAAAACTTGGCTTCAATGGCTACAATGACCTAAAATATTATATGCTGAATGAGGCTATTGACATAGTATCCAGCTATGTAAGCCCTTACGATGAAAAGCTAGCTAGGGTCTATGAAAAGCTCAAAAAAGTTAAAAGAGCCTTCATCTACGGCAATGGTGCCTATGAGGATATAATTAAGGACTCTATAAAAAGACTACTCTTTGATGTAGGAATCCTAGGAGAAACCTATGCTGGAGCAGAAGAGGTAGTAGCCTTTGATAGTCAAATGCTTAAAAACAGTCTGGTTGTGATAGTCGATTTCACCAAAGACGAGAGGAGCAAAGAGTTGATGTTTCAAATAGCAAGCATTGATTGTCTTAAAATTATTGTAGGAAGCGAATATAAGTCCATGACCAAAAGCGACTACAATATTTTCCTACCAGAAGACAAAAAAACACTAAAATTAATCAGCCCCTACATAATAGAACTCGAAAAGTTCTTTACATCATATATAGAAAGGTCATGAGATGTTTCTACTAAATCTAGTTCGAGAAAATTATGAAAAATTAAATAAAAATGACCTTAGAATTTACTCTTATGTAGTTCAAAACAAAAACGAAGTAATTGATTTAAACATCAATGAATTGGCAGAAATCCTTGACCTTAGTACAAGCTCAATTATGACCTTTACCAAAAAACTTGGACTTGAGGGCTATAGTGAGCTTAGATATATGGTCAAATGGGCAGAAGACGAATCCAAGGCTCTTTTTGACGACAATGAAATAGAATATACAAAAAATGATATTAACCTAACCATGACCATGCTCACCTCCCTAAACCTCGATGGACTCTTTATTGAAATAAGCAAGGCTAGCAATATCTTTATAGTTGCTAATGGTTATGTTCAATTAAATGTAGCAGAAGAGCTGAAGAGGAACTTCCTAAATGTAGGAAAAATTGTAAATATTATCGACCAACTTAACGATTTTGAAAAATATAAAAAAGTCTTTGAAGACGGAGATGTGCTTTTTGCCATATCCTTTAGTGGAGAAAACAAAGATGTCATTGACTTTCTGTCAAAAATAGAAAAGAAACTAGTTATTGCTTCAATCACAAAATTATCAAACAACTCAATTTCCCACCTTTCAGATTACAACATTTCTTTTGTTACCCATGAAGTCTACGACTTCAAACAAAGGATGAAAATTTCACCGATTTCACAATTTTATGTGGTAATTGACTTCATAATATTAAAATACCTTTCTTATATAGAAGGTAAGGTAAAAAAATTAGGTCAGTAGGAAGAGTAAAATATATTTGCGAAAATAATCCTTCATACTTGTAAAATAAAGTTATTTACTTGACAATAAAGCATTAAACGTGTAAAATATTTAAGGATTGGCGTAGACCGCCAATTATTTAAATTATAAAAGAAAAGGAGGTGCATTATGCCTACAATCAATCAACTTGTTAGAAAAGGTAGAAAGAGCGAAAAATCTAAATCAGATACACCAGCTCTAGGTTACAACTACAATACCCTAAAAAGTAGAATTACAACTAACCAATCACCACAAAAACGTGGAGTTTGTACATCTGTAAGAACTGTAACACCTAAAAAGCCAAACTCAGCATTAAGAAAGATTGCCAGAGTTAGACTTACAAATGGAGCTGAAGTACTATCTTACATTCCAGGAATTGGACACAATCTTCAAGAACACAGCGTTGTATTAATCAGAGGTGGAAGAGTAAAAGACCTTCCAGGTGTTAGATACCACATCATCAGAGGTACTCTTGATACAGCAGGTGTAGACGGAAGAAAACAAGGAAGATCTAAATACGGAGCTAAAAAAGCTTAGTACTTAGTAAAATAAGTGCATAATGTACCTATTTATATACAAGGTATATGTGCACACTAACGATTACTTTTAATCGAGTACTCAAGATATTACACATAATTGGTAAAGGAGGGAAGAAAAGTGTCAAGAAAAGGACATATACCAAAAAGAGAGGTAATGCCTGATGCTAAGTACAACGATAGAGTTGTAACTAAGCTAATCAATAACGTAATGTTAGATGGTAAAAAAGGCCTTGCAACAAGAATAGTTTATGATGCTTTTGATATCGTTGCTGAAACAACAGGAAACGATGCATTAGAAGTATTCTACCAAGCTATGGAAAACATAATGCCAACACTAGAAGTTAAAGCCAGAAGAATCGGTGGTGCAAACTACCAAGTTCCTATGGAAGTTAGACCAGAAAGAAGACAAACACTTGCTTTAAGATGGCTAGTAAACTTCTCTAGAGCTCGTGGCGAGAAAACTATGGTGGAAAGACTTTCTAAAGAAATACTAGATGCTTCAAACAATGCTGGTGCAGCTGTAAAGAGAAAAGAAGAAATGCACAGAGCAGCTGAAGCTAACAAAGCTTTCGCACACTATAGATACTAATCATAGGGGGACAAATGAAAAGAGAAGTCTCATTAAAGGACACCAGAAACATAGGTATCATGGCCCATATAGATGCTGGTAAGACAACTGTAACAGAAAGAATGTTGTATTATACTGGAAAAATCTATAAAATCGGGGATACCCATGATGGTACTGCAGTAATGGACTCCATGGAACAAGAAAAAGAACGTGGAATCACAATTGGATCCGCAGCTACAACTTGTTATTGGAATGACAACAGAATCAACATCATAGATACTCCTGGACACGTGGACTTTACTGTAGAAGTAGAAAGATCACTTAGGGTATTGGATGGTGCTGTTGCACTATTTGATGCTAAAAGCGGTGTAGAACCACAATCAGAAACAGTTTGGAGACAAGCTGACAAGTATGACATCCCAAGAATTTGCTTTATCAACAAAATGGATGCTACTGGTGCTGATTTCTTCATGGCTGTTGATACCATTAAAGATAAATTAAAAGCAAACGCAGTTCCAATAGAAATTCCTATAGGTGCAGAACAACAATTCGAAGGAGTAGTTGATCTTGTAACGATGGAATCTGTAACTTACCACACAGAAGACCTCGGAGCTCATCCAGTTAAAGGTGAAATCCCAGAAAATCTAAAGGCACAAGCGGAAGAATATAGGGCAAACCTTCTTGAAGAACTTTCAGAAATTGATGATAACATCATGATGAAATACCTTGAAGGAGAAGAAGTTTCTGTAGAAGAAATTAACGCTGCTATAAGAAAAGGAACAATCGAAAAGAAAATATTCCCATGTCTATGTGGTTCAGCTTACAAGAATAAGGGAGTTCAAGCCCTACTTGATGCGATAATTGACTTTATGCCAAGCCCACTAGATGTACCAGCAATTGAAGGAACAGATCCTAAAGATGATTCAATAATCCTAGAAAGACATCCAGGAGATGATGAGCCACTATCTGCTCTTGCATTTAAGGTTGTAACAGATCCATATGTAGGTAAATTAATCTATGTAAGAATCTATTCAGGTACAATTGAATCTGGATCATACATTTACAACGCAACAAAGGGCAAGAAAGAGAGAGTTGGACGTATCATGCAAATGCACTCTAATAAGCAACAAGAAATCGAAGAAGGTTTCTCAGGAGATATCGTTGCTCTATTAGGATTAAAAGATACAACAACAGGAGATTCTCTATGTACTCAAGATAACCAAATCATCCTTGAAAACATGGAATTCCCTGATCCAGTAATCTCAGTAGCCATTGAACCAAAGACAAGAGCATCTCAAGATAAGATGATAACAGGTCTTCAAAAACTTGCTGAAGAAGATCCTACTTTCCAAACAAAATCTGACGAGGAAACTGGACAAACAATAATCTCAGGAATGGGAGAGCTTCACCTTGAAGTTATAGTTGATAGACTTCTTAGAGAATTCAAAGTAGAAGCGAATATTGGTAACCCTCAAGTAGCTTACAGAGAATCAATCACTAAAGAAGCTGAAGCACAAGGTAAGTTTGTAAGACAATCAGGTGGTTCAGGACAATACGGTGATGTAATGCTAAAAGTTATGCCGGGCAAAGAAGGCGAAGGAATTACCTTCGAGTCTAAAATTGTCGGTGGTGCAGTTCCAAAAGAATACATCAAGCCAGTTGAGGCAGGTGTTAGGGAAGCAGCAGCAAGCGGCATCCTTGGTGGTTATCCAATGGTAGACATCCATGTAGTTCTATTTGATGGTTCATACCACGAAGTAGACTCATCAGAAGTTGCCTTCCAAGTAGCTGGATCTATTGGATTTAAAAATGCAGTAGCAAAAGCGGGTCCAATTCTACTAGAGCCACTTGAAAAAGTTGAAATTACAACACCAGATGAATACCTCGGAGATGTAATGGGAGACGTTTCATCAAGAAGAGGAAAGATTGATGGAATGAATCCAAAAGATGGAATCCATGTACTAGATGCATATATTCCATTGTCAGAAATGTTTGGATATGCAACTGACCTAAGAAGTAAAACTCAAGGTAGAGCAACATATTCAATGCAATTTGACCACTACGCACAAGTTCCAGAATCAGTAAAAGAACAAGTATTAAATAAATAATTAATATAGGAGATTATCAATGAGCAAACAAACATTTGAAAGAGTAAAACCACATATTAACATTGGTACAATC
>NZ_CAMXYR010000059.1 GCF_947253225.1 uncultured Anaerococcus sp.
TGCCTTTATTGCGTATGACATCATGGTTTTCTGAGAATAAAAAAGGAGGACTTCTCCACTTTGGCGTAAAAAGTCCTCCGAAAATAACAATCAAATTAACTCTTATTGTTATTGAATTATTTAATTTTTGTGTTAAAAGTTACTTTCAAAAACTTTTATTATCAAAAAACATCGTCATCTCCCATTAAATACTCATCTATTTAGTCAAACATCAAAATAGATGTATTTACTTAAAACTCCATTTATTTGCTCGCTCTCTTATTGAAATGAATGATTTATATATCCCATCTTGAGTTATAAGCTCATTATGCGTTCCTTCTTGTGCTATTTCCCCTTTATCTAAAACTATGATGTTATCTGCTTTCCTAACAGTTTCTAACCTGTGTGCAATCATAATAACTGTTTTATTCTGTACTAAATTATCGATGGCTTGCAAAATATGGCGTTCATTTTCTACATCTAAAGCACTGGTAAATTCATCTAAAATCACAATGGGAGCATCTTTGAGTATTGCTCTAGCTATCGCTATTCTTTGTTTTTCTCCGCCGGATAAAGTGCTACCCGCTTCGCCAATTTTAGTTTCGTATCCTTTTTGCAAGCTTTTTATAAAGTCATGACAGCGCGCTTTTTTTGCAGCGGATATAATATCCTCATCACTGGCATTTGGCTTTGCCAAACGAATATTATTCATAATTGTATCTTCAAACAAATACACATTTTGAAATACCATACTTATATTTTTCATCAATTCTTCGGTGGAGATATTTGTTATTTTTGCTCCACCAATCAGAATTTCTCCTTCGCTTACATCATAAAATCTCGGTATAAGCTTGCAAAACGTTGTTTTTCCTGAACCTGAAGGTCCGATAATCGCTGTAAGTGTGTTCGGTTTAAGAGCTACTGATATTCCCTTTAAAGCTTCTCCTTTTCCGTAAGAAAAACTCACGTTTTTAAATTCTATTTCATTGGATTTTATATTTTGAATAGGTGATAATACCTTTATTTCTTCAGCATTTTCCATACTGCTTATATCCTTTAGTGAACTATCTAAAAGCCCAATCATAGAAAGAATAGAACCTGCTTGACTTACAGACTGGAATATTACAAAGCTCATAATCAATAAATTGATGGCTTTTTGAGGAGAAATTTCTCCACTATTCCACATAAAAAACGCATAGCTAATAATCATAATTTCAAACAGTTGTATCGTAAGACCGGCACCTATGCTTGAGGGAATAGATTTTTCGGATAAATTTATATTATTAACACAACTACCATCTATATCTTTTTTTACTCTTTCATCTTTTTCTCCCATACCAAAAGCCTTAATTACGCTTATTCCCTGTATAAATTCAATAGCACTTTCCGTTAATTTTGTTTGTGCTAATTGTCTTTTGGGAGCTTCGCTTCTTGAAATTTTCATTTGATAATTAACTACAAACAAATATGTTAATATGCCTGCAAATATTACAACGGAAACTTGCCATTCATAGTAAGCAAATCCTAAAACTATTGATATAGCAGATAAAATTCCACCTATCACATGAATTAAAATGATTGGTGCGACTTGTTCTACAGTTGAAATAGATGTAGTCAGTGTTGAGTTTATATTTCCTACTGAATTTTTGCTAAAGAACCCTAAATAGAGTTTTTTAAATAATGATCCAAAATATAACCTTTTATCTTTCGCCATCTCAAATCCAACGGATACAGAACCCAATTGTGTGAAATAACCAAGACCAAATACTCCGATGATACATACAATTCCGAGTATCATTACCTTATAAATATAATTGTCCATTAAATTACTATTAAACATGGCGTTTACCGCTAAAATTATTGCTATCATTTTCAGCATAACGAATATGCCTTCTATAAATGATAGAATTAAAATTTTGACTAAACTGCCTTGCCTTTTCTTACTAAAGTTCCATACACTTTTTATAGCTTCAAACATATTCTCACCTCCAATCAATTTGCTATTTCATATAAATGCTTATACGCAGAACACGATTTAATAAGTTCTTCATGTTTTCCATCGCAAATGATTTTCCCATTTTCCATATATATGATTTTATCTGCATTTATGACAGTTTTAATTTTATGTGTAATAACAATTAGTGTTTTTCCTTTGGTAAATTCCAGTAACGCTCCTTGAATTTTTTCTTCATTTTCAATATCTGTACTTGCAGTTGCTTCATCTAATATGATAATTGGAGCATTTTTTAGAATTGCTCTGGCAATAGCTATTCTTTGCTTTTCTCCACCGGATAACCTATCCCCTGCGATGGTGTCATATCCATCAGGCAAAGTTACAATAAAATCATGGCAACCGGCTCTTTTAGCAGCTTCTATCACCTCATCATTCGTTGCATCTTTTTTACCTATTCTAATATTTTCCAAAATAGTATCATCAAATAAAAATGTATTTTGATCCACATAGGAGATAAGAGTATTCAGATCATTCATTGAAAGGTCTTTTACCCCTATACCACCTATTTTTATGTTTCCTTTCTCAAAATCCCAAAATCCGGCTAAAAGTTTCATTAGAGTTGATTTTCCTGAACCTGAAGTACCAATAATTGCAGTCATAGTTTTTTCTTTAATGGTTAAATTCACATCATCAACATCATTTTTTGTCCCATCATAAGAAAATTGTAAATTTTCAAACGCTATGTCGTATGTCATTTTTTCTTTTAAATTAGAATTCTCACTTCTCTTAAGTTCCGGATAATCTAAGATTCCTTTTATTTCCTTAGCAACAGTTCCCATCTGTGCCAATTGGTCAATATAACTGGACGCTTTAACAATCGGTTTAAATATACCAAGAGAAATCATCATAAACAAAAATAAACTTTGCTCAGTAATAAACCCATTATTAAAAAGTATCAATCCCACAACAATTGTTGGAAATATAGATACAGGAGCTATGCTATAGGAAAGAGACGCATAAATCTGTGAGCTTTTCATCCAGTTTATAGCATACTCCGCATGGCGTATGACTGCATTTTTATATTTGGCATATGAACTATCTTCCATATTGAAAGTTTTAATTACCTCAATCCCATTGATATACTCTATAACCGCTTGATTCATATTCTTTTGTGCCTGTACTTGTCCCTCATATTTTTTCTTATATCCAATCATCATAAGCATTCCGATTGATAGTCCAAATATAACCCAAAGAAATATAATCCCGGTAAGCTTAATATTAACTGCAAGCATCCAAACAATCATAGCAATAGGTATCAATAAATTTGCAGTCATCTCCGGAAGTAGATGCGCTAATGTTTTTTCTATATCTTCCACCCTGTCTACCAATATAGTTTTTAATGTTCCACTAGGATTCATATCAAAATATCCCATCGGCAATCTAACAAATTTATCACAAATTGCATATCTTAAGTCCTTTAGCGTTAAGTATGCTGCTTTATGAGATATAAGTGTTGAAATATTTGAAAGCAGCACCCCTGATATTTTGCAGATTATAGTGAAAATCAAGACATATATCATGTTGTTTCCATGAAATCCTTTGAAGATATATCCTGCTAAAATTCCAACAAAAGCATAGGATAACAGTTCGCATAGAACAGAAAGCATACTTAGCATAACAGATAAAATATATCTTTTTTTGTATGGCTTTATAAACGAATCCATTTCTTTAAAAAAGTTTGGTTCTTTCTCTTTTTTCATGACTTCACCCTATGCATTAGCTTCTTTTTCTAAAATATGTTTCCTTACGACCTTGCTACCTATATAAGCTCCTGCGATTGCTGAAACTATAACTAAGGCAAGTAAAATCAGCGTTCCCCAAGAAGAAATCATTTTGCCTGCCGCTATAATATTTGAAGCTAACTCCTTTTCTTTCATGGCTCCTATAGTTTTATTCAAGGCTATTGTATATGGATAAATTACACTTCCAATTGAAGCCAAAGATTGCTGGATAACATAGCTGATTCCAATAACTTTTAAATTACCATAACCTTTTTTATATAATAAAAACTCTGCTATCAATCCTGAAATTACAAACATCAAAATATATGGTGGATAGAATGCTATCACTCCTTGAATAAGGGAATATATAAAAAACGCTCCTCTTTTTTTCACTTTCACTCCGATAACATAGAAAACAATGCCCTGTAATAATGAGTAAAGCACCGGTGTTAAAAGTATGGTAATTGGTGTTGCATACATGAATGTTCCTATCGAAAATATCAAAATGTTACACAATGATAATAAAGTAACTGTAATGATATCTTTCGCTTTCAATTTGTTTTTGTTCATGATTAAGTCCTCCTATTTTTATAAAATATTTATCATCAAAATTACTATCATTCCAATCATCAATATGTAATCGCATAAATTGAACTGTAAAGTAACATAAGATGATTTTTTATGATTTAAAGCAATTCCTCTTGTTTCTGCTGAAGCTGATAAAGTTTCGCCTATTCTTATCACTCGAAAAATGAGTGATACAATCAGAGCCTCAAGATAATCTATTTTTTCTTTTATTATATTTTTATGCTTGCAACTTCCTCTATTTCTAAGCACCTGTCTAAGTAATTTAAAATCATTCCTTAGCACCGGGAAAAACCTGAAAGAAACTGCAAGAATCAATAATAACTTCTCAGGTACTCTTATTTTTCTAAGTCCCGCAAGCATATTTGTTGTCCCTCTACCTCCGAGAATAATAGGTAATAGTAGAAATATTAAAATAAATCTAGGAAACAAATTTGCCGTAAATATTGTAATTTCATTCGGATATATGATTTCAAGACCGTAAATAAGCCCTATAATGACAGAAGTAATTCCTAAGGTCTTGTATCTTCTATTTGCAAGAGAAAAAACGAGAGCTAATAAATTGCATTCAAAAATCAAACTTTTATTGTCGATTCCTACTGCAACCATACAAAGAAGCCAAAACAAAATGTTTGTTCTCGGATCTAAAAGATTTTTTTCTCTTTTTGCCGGAGGTTGATGTTCTAAATCTTTTTCAAATATACTTTTAATGCTTTCAATATCTCTATTCTCTTTTACTTCACAAATCCTTTGTATCGTTCCATCATCAAGTTCCAAACATTTATCCGCAGCTGATGAAATAAATTCTAAGTCATGGCTAATTGTTATCACGATTTTTTTCTTTTTCATATCGTTTATCAATCCCACTACAGTATCTAAACTTCTTTTGTCCATTCCTGAGGTTGGTTCATCTAAAATAACCACACTTTTATCCGAAAGATACGCCATCATTAAGGTTAATTTTTGCATTTGCCCACCTGAAAGAGAAAATGGATGTCTATCACGATATTTCCACATATCAAACTTTTTAAGTAGAGCTTCTATCTCATCATATTTGTTTCTATTTACACCGTACTTCAGTTCAGATAATACAGAATTTGTAAAAAATTGAAATTCAGCTTCTTGCATAATAAAGAGGCTATCCTGCGATAGCTGCCTATGGGTCAATTCTTTTTCCTTTAGAAAAACTCTTCCCTTTTGTGGTTTCAATAGCCCACATATACATTTTCCTAAGGTGGTTTTACCTGAACCATTTTTGCCAATCAAGCAAGTCACCTCTCCCAAATAAGCTGTAAACGACAAATCATTTAAAATATGTTGTTTTTTATATCCAAAGGATATATTTTTCACCTCTAATTTATCATTGACAACATTAGAACACTTCTTCTGAACCTCAATCTGCTTCAAATCCGTAACTCGTAAAAACAAATTATTTAATTCATCCTTAGAAAATATCTTAAAATCGTCCTTATCATACTTTTCATAAAAGCTTCCATTTTTTATCAGCCAATATTCATCAGCCAACTCTTTCAAATAGTAAAGCCTATGTTCACTGATTATTAGAGTTTTTCCATCTTCTTTTAGAAGCAATAAGATATTTTTCAGTTTTTCTATGGCTAAATAATCTAAGTTTGCAGTTGGCTCGTCAAGTAAAATAATATCCGTATCCATTGCCCAAGCAGACATAATCGCTATTAGTTGACGCTCTCCGCTTGAAAGTTTGAATACTTCCCTGTTTTTCAAATACTCCAAGCCAAATTTTGAAAAAGCTTCTTCTGTTCTTCTTTTTATTATTTCCTGGCTTAACCCTTTATTTTCAAGTCCAAAAGATACTTCCGTATCGCTTTCCATTGTAAAAAATTGACTTCTTGGATCTTGAAAAACGGACGAAATCAATTCTCCAACTTCTCCAATGTTCTTGTTTTCTATATTGTTGCTATTTACCAAGATATAGCCATTAAATATCCCATCATAGAACTCCGGTATTAAATGGTTTAAGCACCTAAGTAATGTTGATTTTCCACATCCACTTTCGCCACAAAGAACTATGCAATCTCCTTTTGATATGCTGCCAATTACATCATCTAACGACTTTTCCTTTTTGCCTTCATAGGAAAAATCTATTTTAAAATCTAAAATATTTTCGTCCTTCTTGCCTTTATCGTACATAAATTCAATACCTATTTATAATTTCATCAAATATCTTTTCCCAACCCGCCCCAATAAATTCGCCGAGCATTTTTGTGTACTCGATTGTCTCCTCTTTGCTATATCCTTTTTCAATCACTAATTTAAAAGCACTAAATTGTTGATTCATCAAAAGCTCTACCAAATCTAATTTCATCTCACTTATATTCGGGTCTATATTTTCCCTTATAAATTGTTTTGTTATGGAAATTTTTTTATTCATCATTTCACGAAATATTGCTTCTACAGAACTGCCTTTACTTGAGCAAAGTATTAGTTTGCACTCCTCGTAATATTTAAATAACACATCTACATATCCTTTGGTTTCTTTCTGAATGCTACGCAAAAAATGATCAAAGTTTTTATCTACGCAATATTCCCTATACGAGTATTCGTTCTCTTTTCTTTTCACACTTATAGCTTCTAAAAATTCTTTTATCAAACTATAAAAAAGTTCATCTTTCCCTTTATACCTTGTATAGATTGCTCCCGTTGTAACTCCCGCTCTTTTAGCAATATTGCCTATTGAAGCAGCCTGAAATCCATTTTGCAAAAACTCTATTTTAGCAGCTTCAATGATTGGTTTATCAAGTTCATGGTTTCTATTTGCCATGTCCATTCCTCCATTCTTACAAAACTTTAATTTTAATAGTATAATCAATAATCAAATTATCGATAATGATATTATTGATTATACATCAGTTAGTGTTATCTAACAATAGTTGTAAGATATTTTTTAAGAAAATTTACTGATTTACATATTTATTTGTATGAAATAAAATAGTCGGTGCAGTTTTAAAACTACGCCGACCACAAAGTCATAATTTTTTTCCATACTAGCTTTTTTCTTTTTTAAATATCTGTAATTATACTCTCGCTTCTTCTCTCTCTTTTTCCTTAGCTTCTCTAGTTCATCAAGTTGCTATTGCGTAAGTTCTTTAGGTTCTTCTTGTGGCAATTCAAACTTGCCAATAAAGTTCAGGTATATTTCAACTTCCTGTGTTCTTTCATAGTTATCCCATTTACCCTCGTGAACCAGTATCTTATCTACAAATTCATTTATCATTGGAGTTGTAAGTTCGCTAAAATCAGTATATTTCTTTACAAGTGATATAAACTTATCCGCTCTAATACTATCTTCCTCAAAGTTTTTTAATATACTTTTTGAATGTTCAATGGATTTTTCTAATGCCATTTGCTCTTTTGAGGTTGAGTACACTTTTTTTATAAATTCTTCTTCATTCAACTTTACATACTCGATTACTTCTTTGATAGTCTCTAAAACAAATTTATTAAGAACTTCGTTCCTGATATAGTGTGATGAACATTTTTCTTCAAAATTCCCTTTTGCTAAGTTATATGTTGAACAAATATATTCATCTTTAGGGAGACGCCTTTTATCTGTTTTTCTACCTGACCAATCTCTTTTAAATCCGGCTTTTCCACCTTTAGTAGTTTATGTGTGTTCTTTTGTCTGATAGATAGTTTTTCATGTTGGAATATATAATCTGTATTTC
>NZ_CAMXYR010000060.1 GCF_947253225.1 uncultured Anaerococcus sp.
TTGTCTTATATCCATAGGCTGGATAATTACCAAGTAATATATTTAGATTTAAACCTTCAAAGCAAAAAGTAAAAATTAAGTAAATTTGAAGTGACATTAATTTGAAAACTTGATAAACAAGCTTAAGAGATATTATATTAAAACAATATTTCCCCGGTACTGGGACTGGGACGGGACTAAAAATTTGAAAACGTCCTATAATTAGGTGAATTTAGTGGTACTCTAAAAAATAGAATCTAGTATTTTGAATGGTTTGGGATATACTGTACATTTGAAAAAGAAGAATGGGAATAAAAAATATTGCGAGCAATATTTTTTACATTTTCCACCATTTATCAAGGTGCGAAGCACCGCAGAATAAATGGATGAAAACCCTTCTGCAGGGAAGAAAAGCCGACGCGACAAATAGGAGCGTTGGCTTTTCTGATTCGCTAATAGGAGTAGTCCCATCATCTATGGGTGACCGATGCAAAAGCATCGGTCATTTTCGAGACCACTCCGTGGTGGGTCTTCCAAAAGCCAGACGGGCTAGCACAAAACTAAGCGAGAGGCCAAAGGCCTCGAGAGGATATTATAGTTAATGACTTCTATAAAATTACGACGTCAAAAATCAATGGTTACAGAAGATTAAAAACTGTAACTGGGATTAAAATGGGAACATTTTTAAAAAAGAATAAATTGAATAATAGTTCGAAATGGTTTAAATTTGGGCAAAAAATCAGATCATAACTTAATGGTGTAAGATAAATCGTGTTGGTAGAAGTAATTGATACTTATTTCAGAACGATTTTTTTGCAAAAGAGAATAAACTTAATAATAGCTTAATGTACTTTATACGAGGAAAAAAGTAGACCCTTGTTTTTGAACATATCCCTAAACTTGGACCTAGTAGCAGAGTTAGTGTTAAAACTTACTCTGCTTTTTTTAGCTAAGAATGGGCTTTTTTGTTATAATTATACTAACAAGGAGTGTATATATGGAAACTACTATTAATCTTTACCAAAAACTATGGCAGGCTTCTGATGATCTCAGGTCTCAGATGGATGCCAATGAATATAAGAACTATTTACTAGGAATAATTTTTTATAAATATCTATCAGATAAGATGCTTGATGAGGTTGGCAAGTTACTGGAAGTTGATGATGCTGATCTTAATGAGATTCAAGCTATGTATGAAGAGGAAATGCAAGGAGATGATGCTGACCTTATTGTTGATGAGCTTAGGAATAAATTTTCCTTTGTAATTTCTCCAGACCATACTTTTACTCACTTTATAAAACAAATCGAAGAAGGCACCTTCCAGCTAGATGATCTGGGCCAGGCCTTCAATGAAATCGAACGAGCTGACAAGGACTTTAATGGATTGTTTGAAGATATAGACCTCTATTCAAACAAGTTAGGCAAACTTCCCCAAGAGAAGAACAAACGCATATCAAAGGTTATGAAGCAATTTGCCGAGGTTAACTTTGCCAACTATTCTGGCGATGTCCTTGGTGATGTTTACGAGTATATGCTAGCAAACTTTGCCTCAGAATCAGGCAAAAAAGCAGGAGAATTCTATACTCCACAGCCAGTATCAAGGCTTATGGCAATGATAGCTATGGATGGCAAAGAAGATAAGGCAGGCATAACCGTATTTGACCCTACTCTTGGTTCTGGGTCCTTGCTTTTGAATGTGAGAAACTTCTCCAATGAAGCAAATCGCATCAGATACTTTGGTCAGGAGCTAAACAATTCTACCTACAACCTATCTCGAATGAATATGATCCTCCACGACGTGCCATTAGAGTATCAGAGCTTAAACCAAGGCAACACCCTATCAGATGATTGGCCTGTAGATGAGCCAACCAACTTTGATGCTGTTCTTATGAATCCGCCATATTCAGCCAAGTGGGATGCGAGCAAGGGATTTTTGGAGGATCCACGCTTTTCTGAATACGGAGTCCTCCCACCAAAATCAAGGGCAGACTTTGCCTTCCTCCTCCATGGTTTCTACCATTTGAAAAACACAGGAACTATGGCAATCCTTCTTCCACATGGTGTACTCTTTAGGTCTGGGGCAGAGGAAAAGATTAGAAAAATCATGCTAGAAAATGGATCAATAGATGCTGTTATTGGTCTTGCTCCAAATCTATTCTACTCTACAGGAATCCCAGTAAGTCTCATAATACTAAGGAAAGATAAGACCGATAGAAGTGTTTATTTTATAGATGCAAGCGAAGAATTTGTCAAAAAAGGTAACAAAAATGAGCTAACCGAGGAAAATATCCAAAAAATATACAAGGCCCTAAGGTCTAGGGAAGAAATAGACAAATTCGCCCACCTAGCCAAGTTTGAAGAGATAGAAGAAAATGGCTTCAACCTAAATATTCCAAGATATGTGGACACCTTCCAAGAAGAAGATCCCATAGACTTAGCAGAAGTATCAAAGGATATCAAGGCTATTAATGATGAAGCCGATAAGCTCAAAGCAGAAATCCTAGCTGATATGAAAAACCTTGTGGCAAATACAGATGAGGCCAAGGCAGAGCTAACAGGATTTATGGAAATCCTTGGAGGAGACCTATGAGAAAGGTGCCAGAGATAAGGTTTGCTGGTTTTGATGGGGAGTGGGAAGAGAAGAAGATTTCAACAATTGCAAAATTTTCTAAAGGAAAGGGATATTCAAAAAACGATCTAACTAACGGAAAATATCCGATATATTTATACGGACAAATGTATACAAATTATAAAAGTCAAATAAACGAAGTAGAAACTTATACGGATAGTATTAAAGTGAATTCTATTTTAAGTAAAGGAAATGAAGTACTAATTCCATCATCCGGTGAAACTGCGGAAGATTTAGCTAGAGCTTCCCATATGAATATTTCTAATGTATTATTAGGAGGAGATTTAAATATTATTGAGCCAAATGATGGTGTAAATTCTCATTTTTTAGCATTAGAGTTATCTAATGGAAGCGTAAAACAATCATTATCAAAGAAAGCTCAAGGAAAATCAGTTGTACATTTATACAATACAGATATAAAAAATCAAAAAATCAACTATCCAGTTATTGAAGAACAAGAAAAAATCGGAGACTTGTTTAAAAAGATTGATGACCTAATCGAAATCCAAGAAGGCAAAGTTGCCAAGATGGAAGATCTCAAAAAATCCATGCTCCAAAAAATGTTCCCTAAGAAAGATGAACTTGTCCCTGAATTTAGGTTTGATGGTTTTGAGGGGGGATGGAATACGAAAGCATTAGGAGACTTATCGGAAATATCTACAGGTAAATTGGATGCTAATGCTATGGTTCCTGGCGGTGAGTATGATTTTTATACATCTGGAATAGAAAAATATAAAATTGATAATTATGCATTTGAGGGACCATCTATAACAGTGGCTGGAAATGGTGCTACAGTGGGTTACATGCATTTAGCAGATGGAAAATTTAATGCATATCAAAGAACTTATGTAATCCAAAAAATAAAAGGAGATAGGATTTTTATTTTTTATCAAATACAATCCAAATTGCCTAGAAAGATACATGAGGAATCCAGACAAGGAAATATACCTTATATTGTTATGAATATGTTAACGGATTTATATTTAGATGTACCAGAAATTGAAGAACAAGAAAAAATAGGCCAATTCTTTAAAAACCTAGACACCCAAATCGAAAACGAAGAAAAGTTACTAGAATCATATAAGTGTATGAAAAAGTCCCTCCTCCAAAAGATGTTTGTATAGGAGATATTATGGTAGAGATAAAATTTGATGATGAATTAAAATTGGAAAAAGACCTGATCAACCAGCTTATTTCCGGCAAGAGCCAATGGACATATGAGCCAGCTATCAAGACCCATGAGGACCTTTGGAATAACTTTAGGAAAATCCTTGAGATTAACAACAAGTCAGTCCTTGCCGACTATCCTTTGACTGATTCTGAGTTTCGTCAGATTCAAAATGCCATGACTTTTTCTTCCTTTTATGAGGCGGGCAAGTTCTTGGTTGGGGAAAATGGCATAGCTAAAATTTTACTCCAGAGAGAAGATTCAAGCCTTGGCAAGGTCAGTCTTGTAGTTTTCAAGAGGGAGGATGTGGCAGGTGGGTCTTCTGTCTATCAGATTATCAACCAATTTGTCGCCCCAAAGACCATGGGTCTTGACCAAAACGCCCGTTTTGATGTTACACTTCTCATAAATGGACTTCCTCTTATCCAAATAGAGCTAAAGAAGAGATCAGTTTCTCACATGGATGCCTACAATCAAATCAAAAACTACATAGCAACTGATAAGTATAGGGGACTTTTTTCCTGCCTCCAATGCTTTGTAATATCCAATGGGACGACTACCAGATACATTGCTGCCAATACTGATACTAAGCTTAACAAAAAGTTTCTAACCAGATGGAATGACAGGGACAACCATCCAGTAGATGACCTCTTTGGCTTTGCTAGAGATGTCCTTTCTATTCCCCAAGCCCACCAACTAATCAGCCACTACAGTGTGCTGGATAATGATGGGGAAAATATCATCCTCCTCCGTCCTTATCAAATCCACGCCATCAAGGCCCTAAAAGAAGCTGCAAGTAAGCATGAGTCTGGTTATGTCTGGCATACAACTGGTTCTGGTAAAACCTTAACTTCCTACAAGGCTAGCAGAAATCTCTATCAGATTCCAAGGATTGAAAAAACTATATTTATAGTAGATAGGGTCGATCTTGACCAGCAAACCACATCGTCATTTTTGGCCTATGCGGCAAACGATACGGTCGATATAGAATCGACTGACAATGTCAAAAATTTGAAATCTCATCTCCTATCAGATGATAGGTCTGTGGTGGTGACTACTGTCCAAAAGCTTAACTATATGATTAATAACAGGGATAAGTGGTTAACAGATAGTCAGGTAAGTAAGCTTAGGAAACTAGAAATAGCCTTCGTTATAGATGAGTGCCACAGGGCTATATCCCCATCCCAGCAAAATATTTTGAAGAAATTTTTCATCAATTCCTTGTGGTATGGCTTTACTGGTACGCCAATTTTTGCAGAAAACAAAAAGGCTGCTGTGGGAGATTTGCCACAGACTACAGAAGAACAATTTGGTAAAAGGCTTCACGAGTATACAGTCAAGGAAGCCATAGGCGATGGGGCAGTGCTAGGCTTTCAAGTAGAAAATATGGATACGATTGGCGAAAGTGTATATGACATAGTGGCAAATGTTAAGCCAGCTATGGATGTTTACAAATACGAGAGAGAGGACCTAGAGCCATATATACCAGACAAGGTTTATGAAAATGATGAATACAAGCTTGCTGTCATAGATAAAATCATTAATGGAATGGCCAGAAGATTTGCCCTAGATAGGGGCAGGGGCAAGACCTATGGAGCCATACTTACCACATCATCTATCAAGGATGCTAAGGATTATTATAGGCTCTTTAGACAAGTGATTGAGGGTAGGTCTGATGTAAAAGTTTCTGATAGGATCAAGTCTATGGTGGCTGATTTTCCAAAGGTAACCATGACATATTCTATTGTAGAAAATGATGAAAGCACCACAGAAAACAAGGAAGCTATGAAAGAAGCCTTGGCTTACTATAATGAGGAATATGGAATGAGTTTCTCCTTAGAAACCATAGGCTCCTACAACCGCAACCTAAACGAAAGGCTTGCCAGGAAAAAGGATAAGTACAAGTCTAGGGCTGAGCAGGTGGATATAGTTATAGTGGTCGATAGGCTCTTGACAGGATTTGACTCACCTAGTATGTCTCTACTTTTGATAGACAGGGCTCCTATGACTCCTCAAGGGCTTATCCAAGCATTTTCTAGGACCAACAGACTCTATGATGAGCGCAAGGCCTATGGGCAGATAATAACATTTAGGACTCCAAAAGCCTATGAAGAAGCGATCGAAAATGCCTTCAAACTCTACTCAAATGGTGGGGAAAACTATGTGACTGCACCAAGCTATCAAGAATCCAAGGAGAAATTTGACCAAAGCATAAAAGAACTATTGACCTATGATTTAGTAGAAAGTCCAGAGATTGAGTACGGCATAGAAAAAATGGTTGAATTTGTTTCGGTCTTTCAAAAATTCGACAAGGCCAATGCAGCTGTAATGGTCTACAGTGAATATGAAGAGGATGAAGAATATTACAAAAATGCTATAGATAAGAAAACCTTGGAAAAGTATTTTGACCAATATAATTATATAAAAGCCTTGCTTCCAAAAACGGATGAAACAAACATCAATCTTCCACTAGACCTGTACTATGAACCAATATCAATCCACCAAGGAACTATAGACTACAATTATTTAGCAAGCCTCATGCAAGAAAAGGCTAAAAATAGGTCAAGTAACGATGCAAAACAAGATAGTGAAATAGAAAAAACTATAGAAGAACTAGCAAAAACCAACCCAGAAAAAGCAGAAATCTATAGAGAAATTTATCAAGAAATGACAAAAGATCCAGACAAATTTGTAGATCAAAATATCGAAGAGTTGGCAAGAATTAAAATAAATCAAATCATAGAAGAAAAAATAAACAAATTCGCCGACCACTACAAGGTAAAGGTAGACGACTTGGTATTTTACACTATCAACTACAAAGACAAAAAGGAAAACAACAAGCCTCTAGGAGAAGACGACCTAATAAAAAATGCAGACAAAGACGCCTACAACGAGGTAAATGAAGATGAGATTAGCTTGCTGAGATATAGGAAGCTAATAAGGACTGCCGCGGCTGATTTTGTGGAGGAGGAAGTGCTGGGGTACTTGGACTAGGGGAATATCTAAAATATTATAAAAATATACTAAAATACTGTTTCTTTATATATTGAAAGGACTAAAATGTATACAGACACACATATTGATCATATAATTGAAGCTGCAAGAGCTAATAAGCTAATACTATTTGTAGGAGCAGGAATATCAAAAGATTCAGGTTATCCATTATGGGGAGAGGTTATCAAAAGTTTTGGAGATGATCTATATGGAGAAGAAAATAATTATGAATTAGACTACTTAAAAATTCCTCAATATTATTATAATACTTTTGGAAAAATTAAGTATGAGGAAAAAATTTTAGAATCATTTAATGAACATAACGCTAGACCTAATCTTATCCACAAACAAATAGACAGAATTGCCCCTAAGCATATCATAACTACCAACTATGATACATTACTAGAAGATCAACTAAATTCAGGGATTTTAAAATATGAAGTCATAAAAAAGATTCAGACGTACCAAATTCTAAACTAGGTAATTATATAATAAAAATGCATGGGGATATTAATGAGAGAAACTTTGTATTAAAAGAAGATGATTACTATAATTATAATAATGATTTTCCTGTTATATCTCAGCTTATACAATCACTTATAGTTAACAATACGTTACTTTTTATAGGATACTCTCTATCAGATACAACTTTTAATTCGATTTACAGATTAATTTCAAGTCAGTTAGGAAATAATGTCAATAATGCTTATCTGTTTACTACTGATAATCTAAATGAATTCGAGGTTAGATATTATGACAATTTAAATATAAAAGTAGTGGGAGGCGAATCCACTAAAACAAAATTAAAATATGGATTAAGTGAAAAAGGGTTA
>NZ_CAMXYR010000061.1 GCF_947253225.1 uncultured Anaerococcus sp.
TTCGTGAGATGAGTGGTCGTCTTGAAGAGATGCCAGGAGATGAAGGATTCCCAGCTTACCTTGCAAGTAGGATTGCAGACTTTTATGAAAGAGCTGGAAAGGTTGAAGTTTTAGGATCTAGAAATGATATAGGTTCTCTTTCAGTTATTGGAGCTGTAAGCCCTCCAGGAGGAGACTTATCAGAACCAGTTACCCAAGCAACCCTTCGTATAGTTAAGGTATTCTGGGGACTTGATTATGACCTATCCTACCAAAGGCACTTCCCAGCAATTAACTGGCTATCATCATATTCTCTCTACCAAGATAAGATGGATAAGTATATTGATGGGGCTGTTGATGAAGATTTCTCTAAGAATAGAAAAAGATCCATGAGCCTTTTACAACAAGAGTCAGGTCTTCAAGAAGTAGTAAGGCTAGTAGGACGTGATGCTCTATCTGATGATGATAAGTTGAAGCTTGATGTAACTAAGTCCATCAGGGAGGACTACCTCCAACAAAACGCCTTCCACGATGTGGATACTTACTGCTCATTGGCTAAGCAAGATAAGATGCTTGCAACAATTCTTTACAATTATGACAAGTCCTTGGAGGCACTTGCTCATGGGGTAGACCTAGAAGCTATTGAGAAGCTTCCAGTTCGTGAAAGAATTACAAGACTAAAACTAATTTCTGAAGATGATTTAGAAAGCATAAAAGAAATTAGAGATGAAATAGATAAGCAAATTGATGAGCTTATAAGGGAGGCATAATGTTAAAAGAATATAAAACAGTTTCTGAAGTAGTTGGCCCTCTTATGCTCGTTGAGGGAGTAGAGGGTGTAAGCTTTGATGAACTTGTAGATATAGAAATGCAAACGGGGGAACGCCGTCGTGGTCGTGTTATTGAAATTAACAAAGACCGTGCCATGGTTCAACTTTTTGAAGGTTCTACAGGAATCAACCTCAAATCTACTTCAGTAAGATTTTTGGGAAGACCACTTGAGCTTGGTGTATCTGAAGACATGATTGGTCGTGCCTTTAATGGTCTAGGAGAGCCAATAGATGATGGTCCTTCCATAATTCCAGAAGAAAAAAGAGATGTAAATGGTACAGCTATTAACCCAGTAAGCCGTGATTATCCATCAGAATTTATCCAAACAGGAATTTCCACCATAGATGGTCTAAATACCCTAGTTCGTGGACAAAAACTTCCAATATTTTCTGGAAACGGACTTCCTCACAACCAAGTAGCAGCTCAAATTGCCAGACAAGCCAGAGTGTTATCAGATGATGAAGGCTTTGCGGTAGTCTTTGCAGCAATAGGTATAACCTTCGAAGAAGCTCAATTTTTCATGAATGACTTCAGAAAAACAGGGGCTTTAGACAGGTCAGTTCTCTTCATGAACCTTGCAGACGACCCAGCAATTGAGCGTCTATCAACACCAAAGATGGCCCTAACCGCTGCTGAATATCTTGCTTTTGAAAAAGATATGCAAGTATTAGTAATCATGACAGATATGACCAACTATGCAGAGGCTCTTCGTGAAGTATCAGCTGCCCGTAAGGAAGTACCAGGTCGTCGTGGTTATCCAGGCTACCTTTACACAGACCTTTCAACTCTTTATGAAAGAGCAGGAAAGCTTCGTGGCAAACCAGGAACAATTACACAAATTCCAATCCTATCAATGCCAGAAGATGATATCACTCACCCAATCCCAGACCTAACAGGCTACATCACAGAAGGTCAAATCATCCTTAATAGAGAGCTTTACAACCAAGGAGTTGAACCACCTGTATCAATCCTACCATCCCTATCAAGACTTAAAGATAAAGGTATAGGAAAGGGAAAAACAAGGGAAGACCATGCAGACACAATGAACCAAATCTATGCAGCCTATGCTTCAGGAGTTGATGCTCGTGAGCTACAAAAGATTTTGGGAGATTCTGCCCTATCAGAAGCTGACCTTGCCTTTGCTAAATTTGCCAAGGAATTTGAAGAAAGATATATAAACCAAGGTTACTACACCAACAGAACCATTGAAGATACCCTAAATCTCGGATGGGATCTACTAAAAATAATACCAAAATCAGAGCTAAAGAGAATTGACGATAAGTTAATCGAAAAATATTTAGATTAGGAGCATGGTATGGCAAGATTAAAAGTAACGCCAACAAGGATGAATCTAAATACATTAAAGGACAGACTTGCAACAAGTAAACGTGGCTATAAGCTACTAAAAGACAAGCAAGATGAGTTAATGAGACAATTCTTAGAGCTTATTAGGAAAAACAAAAAACTAAGAGAAGAAGTAGAAAAGGAATTAGAGGATTCTTTTTCTGACTTCCTCATTGCAAGTGCTTTTATGAGTCCAGAATTCTTAGAAGAAGCAGTAAGCTTTCCTACACAAAAACTTGGCGTTGATATAAGTATCAAAAATGTCATGAGTGTAAGGATTCCTAAGATGGAATTTAAGGTAGAAGAAAATGAAAATGCCAGCATGTTCCCTTATGGCTACGCAGAAACATCGGCAGGTCTTGATAAGGCAATCAAGGGTCTAAGTGATGTAATGAATAGACTGCTTGAACTTGCTGAGCTAGAAAAAACTACCCAGCTTATGGCAGATGAGATTGAAAGCACAAGAAGAAGAGTAAACGCCCTAGAGTATAGGACTATTCCAGACCTTGAAGAAACAATCAAATATATAAGGGCAAAACTAGAAGAAAACGAGAGAGCTACAATATCAAGATTAATGAAGGTAAAAGATATTATCTCAGACAAATAAAAATATACAAAAGGCTATGAGGTTAAACGCCCATAGCCTTTTGTAGTTTTACTAATTACTAGATATAATTAAAAAATTCTAGCTTTCTAAATTCGTAAAGAGTACACCAGCTAAAAGATAAATACGATATTGCTAGATGAGCTATATTTTTCAAGATATTCTTATTTAATTATTATTGAGAATTTACATAGTAAAAATATATTTTTAATGTAAAATATTGGAAAGTAGGAGTTTATTTTATGAATAATAAAGAAGTTAAAAGAGAAAAAAGGATGACTGTATCTATCTCCCTGAGTGAGTCAGAAAAGAAAAAGCTTTGTGAAATGGCAGATTCTTATGGTTTGTCTTTGTCTGCTTTCCTAAGACTTGCAGCTAAGAAATATTATGAAAATGATAAGAGTAGGATAGGTAAATAATGGAGCATAGACAATTATGGATAGGTGATATTATGAATATTACAAATATAGAGCTTTTTGCTGGTGGTGGAGGGCTTGCTTTAGGATTAGAGGAGGCTGGGATTGAAGGGGTGGCTTTTGTAGAGTTTGACCATGATGCTTGCAAGACCTTAAGAGCTAACCGACCTAATTGGAATGTTATTGAAGATGATGTTACTAATGTAGATTTTACTGAATTTAAAGGAAAAGTTGATTTGGTTAGTGGAGGAGCTCCTTGTCAAGCTTTTTCTTATGCTGGTAAAAGATTGGGATTTGGTGATACAAGAGGTACATTATTTGCTCAATTTGCAAGATGTATTAAAGAAACAGAGCCTAAAATGTTTTTGTTTGAAAATGTTAAGGGGTTGTTGACTCATGATAGGGGAAGGACTTTCAAGACTATAAAGCATGAATTTGAGAGTCTAGGATATAAGGCTCATTATAAGGTCTTAAATGCTGCCTATTTTGGGGTCGGTCAGAAAAGACAAAGACTTATAGTTATTGGTATAAGGAATGATTTAAAAGATAAAGTTAAATTTACCTATCCGAAGCCAGAGCAGACTATGACAGTTTTGAAAGATGTACTTAAAAATGTCCCAGATAGTCCCTTCCAACCATATAGTGAAAAGAAGAAACAAGTCATGGAACTTGTTCCAGCAGGTGGTTGTTGGGTAGATTTACCTGATGAGCTAGCAAAAGAGTATATGGGTAAGAGTTACTATTCAGGTGGAGGGAAGAGAGGCATGGCTAGGAGGATATCGTGGGATGAACCTTGCTTAACTCTTACAACTTCACCAAGTCAAAAGCAGACAGAAAGGTGCCATCCAGATGAAACTAGACCATTCACGGTACGAGAATATGCAAGAATACAAAGCTTTCCAGATGATTGGAAATTTGAGGGAAGCTTAGGTCAGCAGTATAAGCAAATCGGAAATGCTGTGCCTGTAGAGTTAGCTAGACGTTTGGGAGTTGAAATTATCAAAGCTTTGACCTTTAAGGAGGATTAAAATGGAGTGGGAGATAGACTTTATTGATCGAGAAGATTTCAAGAAACACGTTGCAAATACCATAGCCCAATATGGTAAAAAGCTTGAGTCATATTCTATAAAAGAATTTAATAGAAATACAGTTGATCCTATAAAGATGATATTTGATAAGGCGGTTTATGGCGAAGATTGGAAGCAAATAATTTCTAGTGAAATTTTTAGACAAAGGGATAAATCAAACACTAATGAAATAGGATATTTTCATCAAAGATTATTTGAGTATATAGATAACTGTAGAGTTCCTGACAATGGGAAAGATGGTGGTTGGGATGTGATTTTTGAGGGCAAAGATGGCTATGAAGTAGATAAAGGAAATAAAGTAAGCAAGATTTTTGTTGAGATGAAAAATAAGCACAATACTATGAATAGTGCCTCGGCTACAAAAACGTATATGAAAATGCAAAATCAGCTCCTAAATGATGATGATTGTGCGTGTTTTCTGGTTGAAGTCATTGCTAAATGTTCACAAAATATAGTGTGGAGCACAAGTGTAGATAGGCAGAAAGTTTCTCATAATAGAATTAGAAGGGTGAGTATAGATAAGTTTTATGAGATAGTAACAGGAGAAGCGGATGCTTTCTATCAAATATGTATGGCCTTACCAGATTTAGTTAAAGAAGTAATTGATGAAGCTGAGGAAACTAAGATACCTGAGGATACAGTTTATGAGGATATTAAAAAAGTTGCTCGAGGATTTGATAATGATTCAGATGATAGGGGGATGCTTTTAGCTATGTATATGTTAGGGTTTAGAACTTATAATTCCTTTGCTAATCTAGCTAGGGAAAATAGGTGTTTGTGGGGTAGGAAATGAATCAAAGTTTTAGACTAATCTTTTACTTAAGGGTGTAATTTTTGGGTATAACTTTGACAATTTCAACAAGTATGTATATAGTCAATACTAGATATTATAAAAAAGAATGGAGATAAATTTGATGGAAACTGGACCCTACCATAGCTTAATAACAAGCCTTGTAATACTCGCCCTTTTGTTGATAAATGGGGTGTTTACAGCTATTCACACAGGATTGATTACCCTAAATGCTTCAAAGCTAGAGGAAGAGAAGGAAACAAATTCAAGGTCAAGGGCAATTCTTAAACTGATTTCTGACCAAGATAGGCTCAACCAGTCCTTTGATATAATTAATATAATCTTCTCCCTCCTAACCATTGCCTACTTTGCAAAAAGGCTCAGGGAAGTAAGTCAGGATGGCTTTATCCTAGGAGGAATGCTTTCGCTAAAATGGATGATTCTTCTTGCTATAATTCTATATACAATTCTCAAGGTGATTTTTGTTGACAAAATACCTCAAAGAATTGGTGTTATATATCCTATGGAAATCACCCAATCTACTGTTGGTTTGACTAGGTTTATGATATTTTTGATAAAGCCTATAGTTATCCTAACAACTTCTGTAACCAATCTATTTATGAAGATATTTGGTATAGAAGCAATGAATATCCAAAAACAAGTTACAGGTGAGCAGATAAAGTCAATTGTCCAAATTGGGGAAGACCAAGGCATCCTAAGACCTATGGAATCAAAGATGATTCATTCTATAATGACCTTCGATGACCTACTTGCAGAAGAAATTATGACTGCAAGGACAGATGTCTTTATGATTGACCTAGGAGATAGGGACAAGGAATATATGAGTGAGTTTGTAAAAATCAAGCACGCAAGGATTCCCGTCTATGAGGATGAGGTTGACAATATTTTAGGGATAGTCTATACCAAAGATTATTTGCTAGAGGCTACCAAGGTGGGACTTAGAAATGTTGATATCAAAAAAATCTTAAGACCAGCCTATTTTGCTCCAGATAAAATTGAAACAGACAAGTTATTTTCTGATATGCAAAAAAAACACATACATATGGCTATTCTTATAGATGAATATGGTGGCTTCTCTGGTGTTGTAACTATGGAGGACTTGATTGAAGAAATTGTAGGAGATATCGACGATAGCTTTGATAGAGATATACCAGACTTTAGGGAAAATAGCAGGGATGTCTTTGTAGTTAAGGGTTCGATAGGAATAAAGGATTTGAACGAGAAAATCAATATCGCCATAGATGAAAACAACGAAAACTACGATTCTTTAGCTGGCTTTATCATAGATAGGCTCGGCTACATACCTGATGAAAATTCCAATGTAACTATAAATTACAATGGCTATGAAATAAAAATTTTATACATTGAGGATAACAGAATCAGAGCCGTTAGACTTAGAAAGTTAAAAAACAAGGAAGAAGAAAATGACGGCAACAAGATAGATGAATCAGAAAGACCTTAGCACTAAGGTCTTTTGTTTTGCCTATTTTAAGAAAAGAAAAACCCCAACCTAAGTTGGGGAAAGAAGCTAGAATAGGATATTCTCATCAGCTGGTTTATCTGCATGAAGAGTTCTGATATCTAGGCTTACATTTTTATCTTTCAATTTTTTGAAAAACTCCCTATCTTCCTTACCAACATATACATTTTCGTTGATTTCGTCTTTCTCAGGAAGTTGTCTCATATTTCCAACATTAACACTTGAGATGTCAAGGCCAGCATCCACTAGTTTGTAGGCATCTTCTGGGCTTTCAACAAGAATAAGAGCCTTGTGATCCTCAAATTTATTTTTGATTTCTGCTATAGTTTTGTCAATTGACCAAAAAACAGCTTCGGCAAAAAGAGGAGTTGCTATGTTCATAAGTTTTTGAGCTTGTCTATCTTCAAACACCTTGTCGTTTGCAACAACAATAAGGTCGGCACCTTCTTCTTTGACCCATTCTCGACCTACTTGACCATGGAGTAACCTATCGTCAATTCTTGTAAATACAATCTCTGCCATAAAATCTCCTTATAAATAATATTTTTTATTGTTTCTCTATTTTATAGACTTATTATAATTTGAAAAAATTATTTGTCAAATTAAATAGTAAAAGGCAGGAGAGCCTACCTTTTACATTGGGTTAATCTTCTTTTTTCTTTGTGGAGAAGAAGGCTCCAAGGGAGGATACAAGTCCAAGAACAAATCCAGAAATTGAACTAATACCTGTTTTAACGTTCTTAGTTTTTATTTCACTACCTGAGGTTGCCTTAGCTTGGTTAACTTTATCAGCTACTTGGCTCGGAGCTTGTTTGGTGGACTTATCAGAAACTTTATTTCCTTCATTTGAAGGATGAGGATTACTTGGAACCTTAATTTTACTATCTGGAAGAGTTTGACCTTCTTCTTTTTCGTGGTCATCAGGTTTTTGTTCAGAACTTTTAGCATGAGACGCCTTAATTTCAGCTACAAGACTATCAAGACCTTCAAGAGTATTAGCCTTATTAACCTTATCAATAAAGATTTGACCAGTAATTCCAGCATCAGC
>NZ_CAMXYR010000062.1 GCF_947253225.1 uncultured Anaerococcus sp.
GTCTAAAAAGGTATAAAAGTATGCCAGTGATAATAAAAAGATAAATATGACACTTTAAAGGCGATTAGAAAATTAAAGAAAAGCCAGAAGACTTTTAGATGTAAATGTCAACCCCAAAATGGTCCACAGTTATTATCGGAAAGTGGTCCACATATAGTAAAAAATTGATCACATATCTCTTTCCCCTAGGGGAAAGGCATTTTACACAGTCTCTTACAAAAATTTAAAGACCATCATATTTTATTTAAAATTTATGACAGAATAATTTTTTTCGACTAGACGATAAAAAAAAAAGATGATATATTGATATTGATTATCAAATAGCACATAGAAAGAAGGTTAATATGAAACTTTATAAGAAATTATTTTCCTATATGCCTGAAAGAAAAATCCATGGAATACTTGCGGCGATGCTAGCTGTAGTTGGGAATTTGCTACAGTTCTATGCTTATTATTTAATTTGGATTTTGCTTAGAGATGTATTTTGTGGAGAAGATCTAATGAACCTTAAGATTTTCTCTATAAAAATTCTAGTTCTCTTTGCCAGCTGTAGTATCTTCTACTTTGGCGGGACATGGATGAGTCACTTAGCTGGATTTAGACTTGAAACTAGGCTTCGTGAAAAAGGACTTAGGCATCTACTTAGGGCTTCAAATACTTTTTTTGACACCCATAACTCTGGTGAGGTAAGAAAGATAATCGACAACAATGTGGAACAAACACACATGATTGTCGCCCACCTCATAACAGATCAAACTATGGCAGCTTTAACTCCTATACTCATGATAGCCTTGACCTTTGCAATTGACATCTATCTTGGAATATTTTTTGTAATCATCATTCTACTCAGTATGTACTTACTCTACAAAATGATAGGAGACCAATCATTTATGAAGAAGTACATGGAGAAGCTAGATGAAATGAATGCTGGGGCTGTGGAATATGTAAGAGGAATGCCAGTGGTGAAGATCTTCAACACGCCACTTATCGGTTTTACAAAACTTTACGACTCAATCATGGTCTATAAGGACATGGTCTACAAATATTCGATGTCCTGCAGGATTCCCTATGTCCTTTTCCAATGGCTTTTAAATATTTTTATAATCACGCCAGTCTTTCTAGCGATATTTATGGTTTCAAAAGGACAAGATCCTAATATCTGGTCGGCAAAAATTCTATTTTTCACTTTATTTATGGGATTATTTTTCGTAGATCTAATGAAGATTATGTATGTTTCCATGTATGTTTTTCAAGCTAACTCTGCTGTAGATAATCTTGAAAATCTGTTCACAGAGATGAAAGAAAAAGAAATAGTTTTTGGTACACAAAAAGATTTACAAAAGAAGAATATAATCTTTAAAAATGTTGATTTTTCATACGATGACAAGAATAAGATTTTACATAATTTTTCTTTAAATCTTGACGAGAACAAAGTATATGCTCTTGTAGGTAGCTCTGGATCTGGTAAGTCTACCATTGCTAAGTTAATCTCTGGACTATATCCTGTGGATTCTGGAGAAATTTTAATCGGCGACAGAAATATTTCTTCCTACGATGGAGAAAGCTTGATGAAAAATATCGGTATAGTTTTTCAAAATCCTAAACTATTCCAAGGAATTTCGATTTTTGAAAATGTAAAACTCGCAAATAAAGATGCAGATGATGAAGAGGTCTACAAAGCCTTAAAGCTTGCCCGCTGTGATGACTTTATAGATAAGTTCAAAGACAAGTACGATGCGATAATAGGTGCTGAAGGGATAAATCTATCTGGTGGCGAGAAACAGAGAATCTCCATTGCGAGAATATTTTTGAAAGATCCAAAGATAATTATCCTTGATGAAGCTTCTGCTGCTGCAGATCCAGAAAATGAATATGAATTACAGATTGCCTTTAAGGAACTCATAAAAGATAGGACGACAATTATGATTGCTCATAGGCTTTCTTCGATTCGTGGAGTGGACGAAATTCTACTGGTTGAAGATGGAAAAATTCTAGAGAGAGGAAGCCACGATGAACTTATGAAGGAAGACAGCAGGTATAAGAAGTTTATCGAAATGTACAATGAAGCAAATGAATGGAGGGTTGATCTATGAAAAACTATTTAAAAGATAGATTTGCACTTACGGACAAAGGTGCAGAAGGAACCATCGTTGCGATTAAATATTCTACCTTAAAGAATCTGTCCTACATGCTTCCTATGTTTCTTCTTATGTATGTCATGCAAGGTCTCTTGGGTCTAGGCAAGTTTAATCTCAAGATTTCGGTGGTTTTATATATAGTAATTGCTCTTATAATGATTTTCGTAATAAATAAAGATTACATTACAACCTATAATGAAACCTATAAAGAATCTGCAAATTTAAGGATTGAACTTTCTGAAATAATAAAAGATCTTCCCCTTAGTTTCTATTCAAAAAGAGATTTAACTGATTTTTCTCAAACGATTATGAAGGATGTAGAGACAATTGAGCATGGACTTTGCCACTCTATACCTGGATTTTACTCATTTTTGATAAATTTAGCCATAGTTTCAGTACTACTTTTAATTGGAAATGTAAAGCTTGGTCTTGCGGTTATAGCACCCATATATTTCTCAATAATCTTAAATCTACTTTCAAAGAAGATGCAAAAGAAAGCGACCGAGTCCTACTACAAAGAACAAAGAAAGTCTTCGAAGATGTTTCAAGAACTAATCGATCTATCCACTGAAATCAAATCTTACAATTTGACAAAAGAAAAAGAGAAAAACGGAACTTATTTTGTAAGAGATTTGGAAAAGAAACATATAAAAGCAGAGATTGGTCAAGTAGTGCCTATAGTTTCTGCAACGGTTATAGCAAACTTATCCCTAGCCCTTGCAATTTATGTAGGATTACTCGGTTTGATAAGCAAAGAGATAAATATTTTGTACTTTGCCGGATACCTATTTGCATCAGCTAGACTAGTAGATGGTGTGGCAGCCTTCAATCAATTCTACGGAGAATTGATGTACATGGATTCGCCAATAGAAAAAATAAATGCATTGAGATCAGAAGAGATTCAACCGGGAAGAGAAACAGAATTTAAATCATTTGATATAGAAGGAAAAAATGTAGAATTTTCTTATCTCGATGACAAAAAAGTCATAGATAATATTTCATTTAGAGCCATTCAAGGCAAGACTACCGCGTTAGTGGGACCATCAGGATGTGGAAAATCAACCCTAATAAAATTGGTGGCAAGGCTCTATGATTATGACAGGGGAGAAATCTTAATAGATGGAAAAGAAATAAATAAATCGAGGACAGAAGATTTGTTTAAACATATTTCCATGGTGTTCCAAGATGTAATTCTATTTAACGGCTCTGTAATGGAAAATATAAGGCTCGGAAGACCTACTGCAAGTGATGAAGAAGTGCTAGAAGCTGCAAGGCTAGCGAGCTGTGACGAATTTGTAAAGAAACTTGAGAATGGATATGAAACGGAAATCGGCGAAAATGGCTCTAACTTATCTGGAGGAGAAAGACAGAGAATATCCATAGCAAGAGCCTTTTTAAAGGATGCAGAAATAATCCTACTAGATGAAATTGCGGCATCGCTTGATGTAGAAAATGAAAAATATATCCAAGAATCTCTAAATAAATTAATTAAAAATAAGACGGTGATGATAGTTTCCCATAGAATGAAATCAATCAGAAATGTAGATCAAATCATAGTTATGAAAGATGGAAAGATAGAAGATTTTGGAAAACACGATGAACTTATAAAAGAAAGTAAAACTTACCAAAAGATGATTGAATCATCTAAAAAATCTGAAGAATTTATATATTAAGGAGGAAAAAATGAATAAATTTGGAATTCGAGATTTAATAAATGCAGGAGTATTTTCGCTTTTAACTGTAATGGCACTCTGGTGTGGAGGTATGATAGGTTTTATACCTGTACTTATGCCCCTAGTTCCATTTGCTTGCGGTTTAGTTTCAGGACCAGTATTTATGCTTTATTCAACAAAGATAGATAAATTTGGCATGATCTTAATCATGGGAATAGTATTTGGACTTACATTTTCAATGTCAGGTCATGGAGCGATAGTTCTACCTGCCATAATTTTATTGTCATTAATCTGTGAAATTATATTAAAAAAGGGTGGCTATAAGTCAATAAAAACTGCAAGACTAACCTACACAGTCTTTATGATTTTTGCAGCTGCAAATTTAATACCAATCTACTTTGCTAGAGATGCCTATTTACAGTCTTTAATCGACCAAGGCTATGGGGCTGAATATGCAGAAAAACTACTCTCAGTTATGCCAAACTGGTCCTTTATACCTGTAGTTCTACTAGGTATGCTCGGTGGATACATAGGATGTACCATTGGAATTAAAATCTTAAATAAACATTTTAAAAAAGCGGGAATGGCTTAATGAAAATTGATTTTAGGACAAAATTATTCTTAACAATTATCATAGGGGTATCTGCAACAGAAGGTTCCATTAGTATGAGTTATAAATACCTTGGAATTTTGTTAGCTATATTTCCATACCTACTTGCAATCCTAGATAAAAAATGGTCCCTTATTGGTAAGGGACTTTTTTATACTGGGATAGCCGTAGTAGGACAGATAGTAGCATCCAAGTATCCAAATTCTTATTTAGGGATGGTCTTTAATCTCTACTGCGGAATAATACTTAGAATACTTCCAGGAGTGATGATGGGTTATTACACTGTGACAACTACTAAGATGAGCGATCTCGTCTATTCATTAAAAAAGATAAAATTTCCAGACTACATAATCATACCAATTTCTGTAATGTTTAGATTTTTCTATTCTATAAAAGAAGATTACAAAATCATAGGGGAAGCTATGTACATGCATGGACTTACGATGAAAAACTTCTTTAAAAATCCGGCTAAGATACTGGGATATAGATTTGTGCCATTACTTATGATTGTATCTCAAACAGCGGACAATGTTGCAATATCTGCTATGACAAGAGGTATGAAAACGAATAAAGAGAGGTCTTCTATATCAAATGCAAGGTTTAATACGGCGGACTACATCCTACTTAGTTTCGGAATTTATATAATAATATTATTTATAAGGATAAAAATATGCTAGAATTTAAAAATTTTTCTCTTTCATTTGTAGAAGTTGGGGGAGAAAATAGAATACTTGAAGATATAAATTTAAAATTTGAAAAGGGAACTATAAATGTCATCACAGGCAGATCTGGATGTGGCAAATCATCTCTAATCAAGACTATAAATGGAATTATACCAGAAGTTGATAAGGCAAAGTTAGAAGGGAATCTTTTATTGGATGGAGAAACTATTTTGGATATGGATATAACCGACAGATCAAAATTCATCTCAACAGTCTTTCAAAATCCAAAAAATCAATTCTACGCCATTAATTCCCTAGATGAAATCGCATTTGCACTAGAAAATAGAAATGTTCCAAGGGAGAAAATTTATGAAAAGATAGAATATTTTTCAAAACTACTAAATAGTCAGGATCTTTTAGGTAAGGATTTATTCAAACTATCTGGGGGGCAGAAACAATTAATAGCTATAAATTCTGTTGCGGTTATGGACAATGAAATATATATTTTCGACGAACCATCCGCATCTCTAGACAGAGAATCCATAGAAAAATTGACCCACTGTCTAGAAGTTTTAAAATCCATGGGCAAGATAATAATCATCGCTGAGCATAGACTCTACTATTTAAAAGAGATAATGGACAGACTACTTTTAATTGAAAATCGGAAAATTTTATCCTATAGTAAAGATAGAATCTCAGAAGAATTACTTGAAAAGCACAGACTTAGAACGCTTAAAGACATAGAAAAAGAAGAACTTATAAGTAGCAGCTACGAAGTGAAAAACTTATTTGACCACAGTTTTGATGAAAAAAAATCGCTTATATGTAGAGAATTTTCCTGCCAATATGAAAAAAATCCCAAGCTATTTGATTTTTCAATCAGCTTTGACCCGGGAATATATTTCATAATAGGAGCAAATGGAATTGGCAAATCTTCATTTATAAGAAATCTTTGCGGGCTAAATAAGAAGCAAAAGGGCGAATTCTTTTACAAAAATAAAAGAATAAAAAACCATGGAGACTATATTTCTCTAGTGATGCAGGATGTAAACTATCAGTTATTTACAGAATCCGTTTTAACGGAGATGAAAATAGTAACAGATGATGAAAAAAAGATTGAAGAAATATTAAAGAAATTAGAACTCTGGAATAGAAGAGAAAGCCACCCACAGAAATTATCTGGCGGAGAAAAACAGAGACTTGCCCTAGGACTAGCAATGGCAAGTTCAAAGGAAATCGTGGTGCTTGACGAACCTACATCTGGACTATGTTTTGAAAATATGAAAAGGTTAATAGGCATATTAAAAGAGATGAAAGATGATGGAAAGACCATAATCGTCATAAGCCATGACTATGAATTTATAAAAAATTCGAAAGAAAGTATAGTGGAGTTTGTATGAAAGAAAGTAGACTTAAATCCTGGGGATTCGAAGAATTTCCCACAGAGGATCCTAGAATTATAAATTATATAGGCTTGGAAAGCCCTGAAAATAAGATAACCTCTTACGAAATATTTCCGGGAGTCATTGTACTTTACATCAGTCTAAAGAAGAAATACAACGCTAATAATTCTTCGGCGAAGGGAAATAGAGGTTATAGGATAGGATATTGTTATGAAGGCAACTATTTCACATACATAAACAATACCAAGGTCCTCATAACTACAAACGAAATTTTCGTAGGAAGATCAATACCAAATTCAAAATTTTCTTCCACTACAAGCCATCGAAACACGGCATTTAACATAGTAATAGCGGATAAAATCTTGGATAAAAACTCACCTTACTTTCCATATATTGGAGAATTTATATATAAATTTAAAAATGTAAAAGACATGGGATGTGCCATTAAAAACGAAGATTTGGTAAAACTTGCAAATGAACTAATCCAAGCACTTAAAGAAAGAGATATGCTATTTATAAAATTAAAATCCTTGGAACTCATATATAGAATTGGAAAAGTGGGGATAAATCCAAGTAAGACCAATTACTTCATGACCGGAGGGGATAAACTAATGGAAGAGGTAGAGAAATATATGAAAGAAAACCTGGATAAAAATCTAAACTTAGATCAACTAGCGAAAAAATTTAAAATATCAAAATCTACTTTAAACACAAAATTCACAAGATCCTTTCAATACACGCCGATGAAGTATATCCAAAGGTTAAAACTAATATATTCAGAAGATTTGCTTATAAACACAGATAAATCCATACTAGAAATAAGCAATGATCTAAACTTTCAGAATCCATCTAACTTCAACAGAGCATTCAAAGATTTCACAGGACTTAGTCCTAGCCAATATAGAAAACAAAACGAACCTGAATAATAAAATTTAGGTTCGTTTTAGATTTTTCATAACAGAATCCAAAAAATCTCATCTATTTTTTATTTCTAAATATAAAATGGTATAAAGAAGATAAAGATAAATTAAGACATCAAGGAGGAAATAAAAAAATGAACTATGATGTAGGAGAATCTTTATAGATAAAAAGAGGTGGAA
>NZ_CAMXYR010000063.1 GCF_947253225.1 uncultured Anaerococcus sp.
GTATAAACTAACCGCTATTATAAGTTTTTAATACTATAAAGTTTATTATTTAATTCGAGTGGAACATTTCTTAAAAAAAATAGATACGCACTTGGATAAGTGGGTATCTACTAGATTTATACTGTTTTATCAGCAAAGATCTTATAATATTTTTCAATCTGTCCCTTTATATCTTTGTTGGAAAAAATATCTGATCCAGATACTATCTCGTCACAACCAGCCTCAATAACTTTTATGACATTAGTAGTTTTAATTCCTCCATCTATTTCTACCTTGCATGATAAGTCATTTTGGTCTATGTATGACCTAAAGGCTCTCACCTTATCAATAGATTCTTCAATAAAGCTTTGCCCACCAAAACCAGGCTCAACGCTCATTACAAGCACTGCATCTACTTCCCTAAGCAGAGGTAGAATTTGTTCTACTTGAGTTTTAGGTTTTAGGGTAATTCCTGCCTCAAGTCCTAATTCCTTGATTTTTTTTATTACTTCTAGTGGATTTTCACAGGATTCATAATGGATAGTTAGCCTATCTGCTCCCGCCTTAGCAAATCTTTCAATATATCTTATTGGATCAACAATCATCAAGTGAGTATCAAAGAAATAGTCGTTTTTATCTCTTATATCCTCAATTATCTTGAAGCCAAAAGATATATTTGGCACAAAAAGTCCATCCATTACATCAATATGGAGCATCTTTAAAGGAGTATCTTTAGTCTGCTCGAGATTTTCTTGCAACTTTGAGAAATCGCAAGAAAGGATTGAAGGTGCTAATTCTACCATTTATTTTCTCTCCTCTTCTTAATTTCATCAAATAACATCAGGTAATTGTCATACCTATTTTGGGAAATTTCCCCAAGAGCAAGAGCTTCTTTAATCTTACAATGGGGTTCGTTGATGTGGTTACAATCCTTAAACCTACATGTTTTACCCTTAAATTCCCTAAAGGTTTCTTTTAGGGAGGTTTCATTTTCTATAAAATCAATATCAAAGGAATCAAAGCCAGGTGTATCGAAGATGAAGCTATCTTCCTTTATTTTATAAATTTCGGTATGCCTAGTTGTGTTCTTTCCCCTCTTGCTTTTTTCTGATATAGAGCCAATTTCTATGTCTTTTTCTACAAGATTGGTAAGAAAAGTTGATTTACCAACTCCACTAGCTCCCGATACTGCCGAAGTTTTACCTTCAAGCATCCTTAGAACTTTATCCTTGGGAAAGTCTTTGTAATTGTCTAGGGTTATAATTTGGTATCCTAATGGTTGATAAATTTTAACAAAATCTCCTATCTCATTTTGGCTAGCTAGGTCAATTTTAGATAAAATCATGCAAACATCGACTCCGATAAATTCACACATCGCTAGATACTTATCTAAGTTAAACAAGTTAAGGGGTGGATTTTTAATTGTTGCAAAAAGCAAGATTTGGTCAATATTAGAAATATTTGGCCTTTTGATTTCGTTTTTTCTTGGAGATATTTCTGTGATATAGCCTGTATCATTTCCTAGAGGTTCAACTATAACATTATCTCCTACCAAGGGTCTTATTCCTTTTTTCCTAAAATTACCCCTAGCCTTGCAATTTAGAGTTTCATTTTCTAAACTTACATAATATAACTCTTTTTGAGCCTTGATTATCTTTCCCTGTCTCAATTTACTGTATACACTCCGTAAGATTCATCATCCACTAAAACTTCAAACTTAGTATTTTCAATAGCCTGGAAATTTAATTGAAGAATTTGTTGGTCGTTTAAGTTTTCCTTGCTTTCATTTTGATTGTACAAAATATCAGATCTTCTACCATTTTCATCAAGCTTATATATTTTTACGTTGAAATTATCTTTATCTGTATTTATGTTAAGTTTTAGGTCTACATTTTTAGCCTTGCCTTCTTTATTAGATTCAGACTTATCTTTCTTGCCGTTACTTACAACAAGGTCAATATTTGAACCTTGGGCAACTTGAGTACCATGGCTGATTGATTGACTAATTACCATTCCCTTTTCAACATCATCACTATCCTTATAGTCAACGTTTCTTAGGGTCAAACCCGTTTGTGTAATAAGGTTTGTGGCTTGATCTTCTGAAAGACCGACAAGATTTGGCACTTCAACATTGACAACCTTATCTTCTGGCCCTGCACTTACTGTTAGGTCAACTTTCCCGCCTGCTTGTAGGCTTGAACCAGCCCTCGGATCTTGTTTTATAATCAAATCTTTTCCGACTTTATCATCATGTTCTGTACTAGTCTTACCTATAGAAAGACCAACTTCCTTCAAAGCTTCCTCAGCTTCTATAACTGTAAGTCCTGACAGGTCTGGAACAGTAACTTCCCTACCAGCACTTACAACTAAGTTAACTATCGTTCCAACGTTAACACGAGTATTAGCATCTGGATCTTGTTTCATGACCTTACCCTTGTCATACTCATCACTTTGTTCAGTTCTTAGAACGTTCGCCTTGAGTCCTCTCTTTTCTAATTCCTTAACCGCCTTTTCTTCTGTCAAATTAATTACAGTTGGCACTTCAATTTTACTATCATTTGGTCTTGTTAGAAAATAGTAGACAGCTCCTACAAGGACCAAGGCTAAGAGAGCTAGAGGCCAGATTTTAATTGGTTTATGTTTCTTTACTCCACCTTCACCTTGATCGCTTGGTGAAACATAGACTACTTCTTCTGAGCCTTTCTTCTGATTTTCCGCTTTTTTTGCCTTCTTTTTTTCTTTGTTTGGAACAACTATAGGTATTTTTGCCGTCTTATCACTAACCTTATTGATAGGACTCTGACTTGTATTTTCCAAACTAGCTATCAAATCACTAGCATTTAAGTATCTATTTGCTGGTTCTTTTTCTAGTAGTTTCATTATTATGTGGTTTAGGTGATTAGAAAGGTTTGGGTTTAAGTCCTTGGCAGGTTTTGGTATGTCCTGGATGTGCATAACTGCGATTCCAACAGAATTATCTGCATCAAAAGGGACTCTTCCTGTTGCCATCTCATACATTACTGCACCTAGAGAATATAGGTCGCTTTTCTCATCTACAATCTTGCCCTTTGCTTGTTCTGGTGAAATGTAGTGAACAGTTCCTAGTATTGATGAGGTATAGGTTATGGTAGCATTTGATGAAACCCTTGCTATACCAAAGTCAGTTACCTTGGCAAGTCCAAATTTATCAATAAGGATATTTTGGGGTTTTATATCTCTATGAATTATCCCAGATGCATGGGCAGACTTGAGAGCCTGGGCAATTTGCACTGAATAGTCAATTATATCATGGTTTGATAACTTGCCCTCCTTATCAATCAAATCCTTTAGAGTTTCTCCTTCCACATATTCCATTACTATATAATAGATCTTTCTACCTTCCAAAAGGTCTTGACCTATGTCGTAAACATTAACAATATTTATATGATTAAGTTTAGCAGCTGATTGGGCTTCATTATTGAATTTCTTTAAAAATTCATCGTCTTCGGCATATTGCTCTTTCAAAACTTTTATAGCTACAAACCTATCTAAGAGCCTATCCTTAGCCTTGTAGACCTTGGCCATTCCTCCAACACCAATCTGCTGAATAATCTCGTACCTATTGTCCAAAATTATCTTATCCATATTACCTCTTATATCAAAACGGTAGTCAAAGTTATGTTATCACGACCACCTTCGCTTAACGCAAGTTCTATTAGTTTTGAAGAAATCTCATACGCATCATCAAAACTATTAACTACTTCTTTTATCTTTTCATCGCTTACTTCGTTGGAAAGACCATCTGTAAACATGAGGATAGTATCTCCTTTTTCCATATCTAGGGTCTTGCTATCTGGTTGACTTTCTTCATCAGTACCAACCGCCTTGGTTATAGCAGATTTATTGATAAAGTTCTTAGCCTCATCTTCAGTGAGTGAACCAGTATCTATAAGGTCATTGACCAAGGAATGATCTCGAGTCCTAAAGAATAGCTCTCCTTTTTTGTAAACATAAACTCTCGAATCCCCTATGTGAGAAATGTGGTATTTTCTATTCTTATTGTCAATCACAAGGCACACCACCGTAGTTCCCATACTAAGTCCATCACTATCATCAGATAGGGCATAAATTTTCTCATTAGCATAAGCTATAGCCTCTTCCTGAAGGTCTACCAATGATTCATAGGAATCAATGTCGGCATTCTTGATAAATTCTATATAAGAAATACTTGCAAGTCTACTCGCAAGCTCTCCCCTACTATGACCTCCCATCCCATCAGCTACTATGAAAAAATCTAAGTCATTTATAGAAATATTGGCGTAGGCATCTTCATTTTCTTCCCTACGTTTACCAATATTTGATATCGTGCTAAATTTCATGCTCACCTCGCATAATTATTTCTCAACTGTCCGCAAGATGCATCAATATCCGATCCCATAGACCTTCTTATTGTTGCATTTAACTTGTTTTTTATTAGTTTGTCCCTAAAGTCTTTTAGGGCTGTATTTTGTGGTTTATCATAGGCAAACTCTTCAATAGGATTCAGAGGAATAAGATTAATGTGAACATTTTTTCCTCTCAAAAGCCTTACTAAGTTTCTAACATCCTCATCAAGGTTATTTACCCCATCAATTACCACATATTCAAAGCTTACCCTTCTCTTTGTTTTTTCTAAATAATAATCTGTGGCCTTCATAAGGTCAGCTATTGGGTACTTGTTGGCAACTGGCATGAATTTTTTCCTTTTAGTGTCATCAGCATAGTGAAGACTCAAGGCTAGATTTATATCAAGTCCACTATCTGCAAGCATTCTAATCATAGGACCTAAACCAGATGTTGATAGGGTAATGGATCTATGTGAAAGATTCCTTCCATTCGCATCTGTGATAACTTCAATAAATTTCTTTATGTTATCATAGTTGTCCAAGGGTTCGCCAATTCCCATTATAACAATGTTATTTATCTCACCATTAATCCTTTCAAGTTCGTAGACTTCTTCTATAAGCTCAGAAGCAGTCATGTTTCTTACAAGTCCATTTTTTGTAGATGCACAAAACTTACAGCCCATCCTGCATCCAACTTGGGAAGATATGCATATAGTTTTTCTACTATCATAATCCATGAAGACAGCCTCAATAATATTTCCATCTTCAAGTTCAAAAAGATATTTTTTTGTAGCGTCTACTTGAGAGATAAATTCCTTGACTAAGTTTAGGATGGAAAATGTATATTTCTCACTTAAACTTTCTCTCATATCCTTGGAAAGGTCTGTCATTTGTCCAAAATCATTGACCTTATTTACGTGAATTTGCCTATACACTTGCTTGGCTCTAAATTTTGGATAGCCATGATTTTTAAACATCTCTTCAAGCTCTGTTATAAACTTATCATTAATTGTTTGTTTCATCATATTTCTTCTTAAATTTACTTATGAAAAATCCGTCAGTCTCATCTTCATAACTAACAAATTCTATGTAGTCCTTGCCATCAATTGGTACAAGTTCCATATCTTCTCTTTGACTTATGTAGGATAGGTTATCCGAGTTTTCAATCTTTCCTATAGTGCAAGTAGAATAAACAAGTTCTCCACCCTGCTTTAGATAGACTATGGCACAGGAAAGGATTTTCTTTTGCAATTCTGATAAGCTTTTGATATCATCAAGACTTCTGTTATACCTTATTTCAGGTTTCCTCGCCATAACCCCAAGTCCTGAACAAGGAGCATCTACAAGTATATAGTCAAATTTACCCTTCAAATCTTCTCTAAGCTCACTTGCGTCAAAATTTTCTATACTTATATTTTTAAGACCTAGCCTATTAATATTTTCTTCAATCAAAGACAATTTATTGGAAGATATATCATTCGCTAATATTTTACCTGTATTTTCTGTATATTCAGCTATATAACTTGTCTTTGTCCCAGGGGCTGCACATATATCCAAAATTCTAGAGCCCCTAGTTGGGTTAAGAACCTCTACAGTTTTCATGCTAGCTTCTTGTTGGATTGTAAAGAATCCTTGCTTAAAATATAAAGTTTCTACTAACCCCTGAGGATTATCCACAATAAGTGCATTTTTGCTTATTTTTGAATCTCTTATCTGGAATCCTAAGCCTTCAAGATTTTTTACCAATTCTTCTTTGCTTATTTTTGTATTATTCACCCTAATAGAAAGTCTTGCTTTTCTATTTGTATATCTAAGAAATTTCTTAGTATAGTCCATACCATAATTTTCAAATATATAGCGGGTGATTTCTTCTGGCATAGAATACCTAACTGATAAGGATTTTATATCATCTCCTATATTTATTTTAACAATTTCTTGTTCATTTCTGATAAAGTTTCGCAAGATAGCATTAACGAATCCAAAGGAACGCTTGTTTTTCTTCTTGGTTAAATCTACCAGTTTATCAACTGTTGCATAGTCTTTAGTTGCCAAAAAATGGATATTATATAGACCAATTTCTAAAATAACAAGAACATTTTTATGGATTTTTTTAATTTTAATACTAGAAAGTTTGCCTATCATATAGTCAAGGTGAATTTTATTTTCTAAGACTCCATAAATTACCTTGGTTACATAAGCAAGGCTTGTCGCCTTTTTTGCAAGATTATTTATTTCTTCATTACTTTTTTTATCCTTGTAGATGATATTTACAAGACTATTAAAAATTAATTCTAAATCATTCATGAGTCTAGGTTAATATTTTCTTCAAAAGCATGACCCAAAAGGAAAGCTTTGGCATCCATCACTTTTTTTGCAGGAAATTGAAGTCTATTAATTCTTATAGCCTTATCCCCGGCTCCGATAATTAGACCTTCTTTGGAGTTTGCCTTATAAACATAGCCAGGATTTGTGTCAAGCCCCTCAACAATTTCTGCTTCATAGACCTTAATATTATTTCCCTTGTAGGTAAAGAAAGCAACAGGATATTCCACAAAGGCTCTTATTTTGTTGAGGATTTCTTCTGCTGGGGTCTTCCAATCTATCTTTCCCATTTCCTTGGTTATTTTAGTACAAAAAGTCGCCTTACTTGAGTCTTGTTTTCTACGATTTTTGTAGATTTTCTCAAAATCAAGAATAGTTTCAAGAACTTTCTTTGAGCCTATTTCACTTAGCTTTTCTTCAAGATTTGTATAAGTATCCTTATCGTCAATGTCAACTAGCTCTTGGATTAAAATATCCCCAGAATCCATTCCTTTTTCGATAAGCATGGTCGTAGCAGCTGTTTTCTTATCACCATTTAAAAGAGAAAATTGCATAGGACTTGCTCCCCTAAGTTCTGGAAGAATTGATGGATGTAGGTTTATTATCCTATCTTCAAAAGCTTCGAGAAGTCCCTTGCCAATTAGTTGACCAAAAGCAACAACAACAATGAAGTCAATATCAAGGTCTTTGAGACTTTCTACAAAGTCAGGTGTGTTTACAGTTTTTGGAGTAACTACTTCTATCCCATGGTCTTGAGCATATTTTTTTATCTCTGTTGGGCTAACTTTTCCTCTATTTCTCTTTTTATCAGGAGAGCTTACCACAAGTTTCACATCAATATTTTCATTATTATAAAGAACATCCAAAGTCTGCACCGCAAACTTTGGATTGCCCATAAAACATATATTAATCATTT
>NZ_CAMXYR010000064.1 GCF_947253225.1 uncultured Anaerococcus sp.
ATTACATTCCGCTTAAAATATTATTAAATTATTCCGTGTTTACGGGTGCAGGTCACTCTTGGCTGCTATTTTTCATAAAAGCTATTAATTTTTTAGGACAATAAAAAAAGCAACTGATGTTGCTAATTTATTTGGTCGGGGTGAAAGGATTCGAACCTTCGACCTCATGTTCCCAAAACACGCGCGCTACCAAGCTGCGCCACACCCCGTCGTCAACTGACTATTATAGTATACGATATACTTTTTTATTTGTCAAATATTTTTTTTGATTTTTTTAAAAACTAGATATTTCTTAGGTCTTTAATAACAATCTGATATAATGATACCATAAGGAGGAGAAAAATGAAAGTTAAAAAATATTTTTCTTATTTACTCGCTCTAATTCTTTTACTTTTTGTTGGATGTAAGCTTGGCTCAAATGCTAAAGTCGATTTAACAACCAAGCTTAACCAAGCAAGTTCTAATAATTCTTATGAAAACAAGGATAATAAAGATATCAAGGAAGATTCTCCCTACTATAGTTTGGAGGATGTAAGTGTGTATCTAATTAAGTATAAGAGACTGCCTAAAAATTACCTGACCAAATCTGAGGCAAAAAAGCGTGGCTGGCTTCCTAAGGAGGGCAATTTGTGGGAGGTTACCGATAAGGGAGTTATTGGTGGAGATTATTTTGGAAACTTTGAAGGAAAACTTCCTAAGGGTACCTACAAAGAGGCAGATGTGAATTATGAGGGTGGCAGACGTGGGTCTGATAGGATTATTTTCGATGATAAGATTAATATCTATTACACTAAGGACCACTACAAAAGTTTTGAGAGGATAAATCCATGATAGAGATTGATGCTAAGTTGTTTACTGACAAGGAAGAATTTTATAGGATTGTTAATGAAGAGCTTGATTTTGACTATGAGGTTAGGAATTTAGATGCTCTTTTTGACCAGCTAAGTTGTCTTGATGATAGACTAAGGGTTGTAAATTATGGGAAAATTTATGAGAACTTAGGGGACTTTGGCTCTAAGGTGATTGGAGTTTTTTTAGAAGCGGTCAAGATGGATGATGTAAAGATTGATTTTGTTAGTTGAGGTAATATGAATTATAGGTCAAAGCAAGATGAGATTAGAGATTTTCTGGCTCTGGAACTAATTAATGGCAAGGTTTGTGAGGGAGAGAAAGTTCAGGATATGAAATTTTTTACTGGTAAGTTTAAGGTCAACCCTAGCTATGTTCAAGGGGTTCTTGAGCTTATGGAAAAACAAGGCCTTGTAGATAAAAGAATCGATTACTATTATTATAAGAGGGATGCTGAGATAATATCAAGGCTTAAAGATGAGTTTTCAAATAGGTTCATCAACTCTTTCCTAGACGATATGGCAAAGGTTGGCTATGGTTTAGATGAGGCTGTGGAGCTTTTAAAGATGAGGAATATGGCAAATGGATAAGTTAATAACGATTAATAATTTGAAAAAATCCTATAAGGACACCCTAGCTATTGACGGACTAAGTCTTGAGCTTGAGAGGGGCAAGGTTATTGGCCTTCTAGGACCAAATGGGTCGGGCAAGTCAACTCTTCTCAAACTCCTTGTAGGTCTTCTTAAAAAAGATGAGGGGGAGATTTTAATTGAGGGAAAGCCTGTAACCTACAAGGATAGGGCAAAGATTTCCTACCTACCAGATACCTACTACCTTTTTGACAAGTTAAGGGTAAGTGAAGCAATTTCTATGTATGAAGATTTCTATAAAGATTTTGATAGAAAAAGATGCGATAGGCTGATTGATTTTCTCAAAATTCCAAGAGATAAGTCGACTAAAGATTTGTCCAAGGGACTTAGGGAAAGACTTCTTATTAGCCTTACCCTAGCAAGAAATGCTGAAATTTATATACTGGATGAGCCCGTAGATGGAGTTGACCCTGTTGCCAAGCAGGCGGTTATAGATATAATTATTGAAAATATGGATAGTGATAAGACTTTTATTATTACAACCCATCAAATAAGGGATATGGAAAATCTCTTTGAGGATGTAGTTTTCCTTGACAAAGGAAGAGTTCTCTTTCATAGGAAGGCCAACGAAATAAGAGCAGATTATGGCCTTGATTTAGCAGATTATTATAAGGAGGTCTTTGGTATCTTATGATAAATTTTATTAAATATGACTTAAAAACTAATAAAAATTATATATTGACAATCATGCTTATCCAAAGTATTGTCCTAGGTCTTGCAGTTTTGGCGAAATTTTTTACTCCTATTCATTTGATTTTGGGAAATAAGGCTGTAACAGATGTTTTGCTCATAGCAAGTATCGTATTTTTTCTTGGAATCAACATGACTTTTGCCATAAATTTTATCTACAAGGACTACTTTACCAAAAGAGCCATGCTTACCTTTAGCCTCCCAATTTCTGTTAGGGAAATTGTCCTAGGCAAGGTTTTAGGTATAAGTATTTTTTACTTGCTAAGTGGGACTTTGTTGACCCTATCCCTTTATTTCTTAGGCTACAAGATAGGGACAGACTTTATCTACTACTTGGTATTTGGTTTGCTTTTGATAAATGTAATCTCCCTTTGCCTAAACCTAAATATGGCAAAGTCTCGATTTACAAAGACGATTTCGTGGCTTTCCATGCTTGTAACTCTTCTTGCAGTTATTATCCCAATCCTACTTCTTACAAGCTTTTTTGCCCTAGTTCTTATTGATGGCAAGATGGTTAGGACTTCTGGTATGGGACTTGCCTTTATTTTTCCTTTTGCCATAGGAGATGAAAGTCTTTATAAGATTATTACACCCTTTATCTACTATATTTTTGCAAGTGTTATCTTGTTTGGAATAAATGTTACTTATATAGAAAAAAATTTAGACTTGGCTTAGGAGGAAGTTATGGATAATATCAAAAAAGTACAAGAACTTATAAGAAATTCAAATAACATAGTGTTTTTTGGGGGAGCAGGTGTATCGACAGCATCTGGAGTTCCTGATTTTAGATCGGCAACAGGTCTTTACAACAGGAAAAATAATTCTGAATATTCACCAGAATATATGCTAAGCCACGAATTTTTCCAAAACCATCCTGATAAGTTTATGACTTATTGCAAGGAAAACTTGATGCTTGAAGGGATTAAACCAAATCCTTGCCACCTAGCTCTTGCAAGACTAGAAAAAATGGGTAAACTAAAAGCAATTATAACTCAAAATATAGATAGCCTCCACCAAGAAGCAGGAAGCAAGAATGTTATTGAACTTCATGGCAACCTCAGGGATTATTACTGCACCAAGTGTGGCAAAAACTTCGATCTCTCTTATGTCAAAAAATTTGATAACCTAGTAACTTGTGATTCTTGTGGAGGAGTTGTTAGACCTGATATAGTTCTTTATGGAGAGGGGCTTGACCAAAATAACATAAGTTATGCTATAAATCTCATAGCCAATGCCGATGTACTAATTATTGGAGGTACAAGCCTTGTAGTTTATCCTGCAGCAGGACTAATCGACTTTTATAGGGGTAATAAGCTAGTTCTTATCAATAAAGATGTTACGCCTAAGGATAAAAGGGCAGATTTTCTCATAAAAGACGATATATCGAAGGTAATGGAAAAGTTAGTAGAGGGATTAGATGAATAAAAGACATGGAATAGATGAGTACGGAATATTTTTGATATGGATGGCCATAGCTATAACACTTGTTTCTTACCTGGTGAAAAGTTCAATTCTCAATATATTTTCCCTACTTACAGTAGCCTATGCTGTATATAGGGTTTTGTCCAACAACCAGTACAAAAGGCTCATGGAAAATAGGATGTTTAAGGAGAAATTCCTAGATCCTATCAAAAATCAAGTATCTATTGGCAAAAAAAATAAAAAAGATAAAAATTTTAAATATATATCCTGTCCATCTTGCAAGCAAGAACTTAGGATACCAAAGAATAAGGGAAAGATTAAGGTAAAATGCCCAAAATGTGGCAATAAATTTGATGCTAGAAGCTGATTTTAGCATCTTTTTGTATAAAATGATTCTCTTTTTTGTAGCAAAATTTAGAAAATAAATTTAATAAGTTTATTTTTTGGCTAAGAAATTTTGTTTTTGGATTAATAGAAATATTTTATTGAGGTATTTTATTTTATAAAAAGTTTCCTGAAATGTGTAAAATTCTTTAATAACTCGCATTGTAAAGGGCTTTTAATTATTGTATAATTCAATCGAAAGGGGAATTAATTATGGAAAGAATAATTGGAACAGCAGCAATGGGCCTTAGAGCCCCAATAATCAAAGAGGGCGATGACCTCGTATCTACAGTTTTTGATGTAGTAAAAAAAGCAAGTGATCAAGGAGATATTAATCTTCGTGATAAGGACGTAGTATGTGTTACAGAATCTCTTGTAGCTCGTGCTCAAGGTAACTATGTAACAATCGAAGATATCGCCAAAGACGTTAACGCAAAGTTTGAAGGTGATGAACTAGCAATCCTATTTCCAATCCTAAGCAGAAATAGATTTTCTATCCTACTAAAGGCTTTTGCCCTAACAGGAAAGAAACTTCACATTTGCCTATCATATCCACAAGATGAAGTAGGTAACTGGCTAATGGATGAAATGGATTTGTTTAATTCTGACATTAACCCTTACCAAGATGTACTTGATATTAATCAATACAAAGAATTGGCAGGAGATTACAAACACGAATTTACTGGCATTTCTTACCCAGACCTTTACAAAGAAATTGCGCCAAATTCAGAAATTCACTTCTTGAACAACCCAGTTGACGCCCTACAATTTACAGACCAAATTCTTGTATCATCAATTCACACTAGAAATCTTGTAAAGAGAAAACTTGAAGAAAATGGTGCAGGCAAAGTTCTAAAACTTGATGAAATCATGACAGCTCCAATTGATGGTTCTGGTTTCAATGAAAACTATGGTCTATTAGGATCTAACCTTTCAACAGGAAATATGGTAAAACTATTCCCAAGAGATGGACAAGTTTTCGTAGATAGCCTTCAAAAAAGATTGATTGATGAGTTTGATAAGAAAATCGAAGTTATGATTTACGGTGATGGAGCCTTCAAAGATCCAGTTGGAAAAATTTGGGAGCTTGCTGATCCAGTTGTATCCCCCGCTTACACAAGTGGACTAGAAGGAACACCAAGTGAGCTAAAAATCAAATATATAGCAGATAATGAATTAACTGACTTAGAAGGAGAAGACAGGGACGAGGCAATGAGAGATAGAATTTCTCACAAGGCTAAGGAACTTGTTGGAAAGAATGAAACTCTTGGTACAACTCCAAGACAAATCACTGACCTTTTGGGATCTTTGTGTGATCTTACAAGTGGTTCTGGAGATAAAGGAACCCCAATCGTCCTAATCCAAGGATACTTCGACAACTATTCAGATAAATAAAGGAGATAAAATTGCAACAAGAGCCTTGCGAAAGACGAAAAAATAGCAGGTATTCTATAAATTCCTACATAGAGGATAGGAATAGAAGAATACACAACCACGACCCTATGAGTGTGCAAAAAAGGGTATTTTTGATGAGCTTTGCATCCATCTTTATGGCTTGCGGAACACATTTTTTCAAATATCCTAATAGCTTCGTTATAGGTGGAGTTGAAGGAATGAGTATTATAGCAAGTATGTTTGTGCCTTTCACTAGGCCCCAGCTTACCTTGTTTATCAATGTTGCTCTCCTTGTTATTGCTTTTTTCGTCTTGGGCAAGAAATTTACCCTAAGAACAGGTTATGTTGCAATACTTAACTCACTTACTGCCCTAGCCCTAGATAAGATTATGCCTATTGATGGCACTCTTACAGGAAATACCATGCTCGAATTTTTTTTCACGTTGATAATGAGTTCAGTAGGTTCGGCAATTTTATTTAATATTGCTGCAAGCTCTGGTGGGACTGATATTGTTGCGATGATAGTGAAAAAATATAGTCATTTGGAAGTGGGCAAATCCCTTCTGTTTGTAGATTCTCTCTTTACCATAGCATCCATTTGGGTCTTTGGTATAGAGATTGGTCTTTTCTCAATCTTTGGACTTTTGATTAAGGGTCTTTGTGTAGATGTAATTATCTCATCAATGAAACAAGCAAAGATGTTTATTATAATAACATCAAAAACTGAAGAGATAGGTAGTTTCATAAAAGATGACCTAAATAGGTCGGCTACCGTGATTAATGCTAGAGGTCTCTACCAAGGTAAAGATCTTACAGTATATCTTTGCACAACTAATAAGATGGAAGCACCTAAGTTTAGGATGTTTATAAAAAATATTGACCCAAAGGCCTTTATCACAATAGTCAATACCTCCACAGTTATGGGTAAGGGTTGGTATCAGACAGATGAACTTACTGATGACTAAACTAGAGGGTTTGAGCTTAGCTCAAGCTCTTTTTTTGTGAAAATATTTAGGAAATTTGTTTGTTGAGTTTTTTGTTGTAAGATATAAGTGAAAGAATGTGGTGAAATTATGAAAAAAACTCGCAAGAAAAATTTAATGAATATTTGCTTGATGGTCTTAGCAATGGCCCTACTTCTTATAAGTCCTTCTTTCGCCGATGGAGAAGAGGGCAAGGAGAAGCCTTCTACACAAACGAATGAGCCAACCCCCAAAGACAAATTAGTGATAACTGAAGGGGCAGCTGAGGATGAAAAACCTAGCATAGATGAAGTTTTAAATCCAAAGCTTGAAGAAAAGCCTAAGGAAGTTACCAAGCAAGCAAAGACTACAGAAAAAACTAAGTCCCCTGTGGAAGATTCCAGCCCAAAAGACGATAAAGCCAAGAAAAAGCCAGAGGCTGATACAACTAGGTCAAGGTCAGCAAATATAGAAGATAGTCCTAGTTATGAGGATGAAGAAGACGCTCTTGGGGCTAGTTATAGTTACGATGAAAGCATAGGCGATGAAGCTAGTCTAACTAACAATGAACCTGCAAGTGTTATAAAAGAGGAAAAGGAAAAAAAGGAGTACCTGGAAAAGCAAAAGAAAGAAATTTTAGCTCTTGAGGTAAGGCCAAATGATGATAAGAAAGAAACCCCTTCCTTTAAGAAGGAAAGGAAAAGCTACAACCAACCTCAAAAAAATAGGACTGCTAGCTACTTTATAACTTTAGCTTTCCTAATTGTAGTAGGGATAGGATATGTGGTCTATAAAATTATTAAAAAGAAAAAAATTAACTAGCAAGGAGAGGAATTTATTGGTCAACCAGGGATTAATTCTTATCTTTGCTAGTTTTTTTAAAAAATAAAAGAGGGGTCTACAACCCCTTCAAAAATTTTTATTATTCAGCTTCGAACATATCTTTGCCAACTCCACAAACTGGGCAAGTCCAATCCTCAGGAAGTTGATCAAATTCTGTACCTGCTTCGATTCCGTTATCTACATCTCCTTCTGCTGGATCATAGATATAACCACATGCTGTACATACGTATTTCATATTAGAATGTCTCCTTTCATTCGTTATATTTATATTATACCACTTTTTATATAATTCTAAACATGATTTTAATAAGATATAAAAATAGATTGATCATAAGCTTTTTGGGTATCATTAATATGGGAGAAGAATATGGATATCATAA
>NZ_CAMXYR010000065.1 GCF_947253225.1 uncultured Anaerococcus sp.
ATGGAGTAGACGACGATAAAGAAAAAGAAAAGGGAACAGATCCTAAAGACCCTAACTCAAAACCAGCAATTACTAAAGTTGATACTTCAAAGGTAAAACCAGTTGATCCTACAGATGAAAAACAAGGAACTGGCGTTATCGTAGAAAATCCAGATAAGGATACAAAAGTATCTGCTAAGGATGAGGATGGAAAAGATATCCCAGTAGTAATCAATGATAAGACTGGCGAAATCGAAGTAACTCCAGGAGAAAAAGTAGATGGACCTATCAATGTTGTTGTAGAAGATCCAGACCTACCTGGTGGAAAAGTTAATGTAGAAGTACCTGTAAATGGTCACGAAAAGGGCAGAGATGACAACAAAGATGGTCATCCAGGCGAAGGTGATACCTACATCACAGGAAAAGTTACACCAGTAGACCCAACTGATGAAGAGCAAAAAACTGGTCTAGTTGTTAAAAATGCTGATAAGGATACAGAAGTATCTGCCAAAGATGAAGACGGAAAAGATATTCCAGTTAGAATCGATGAAAATGGTAATATAGTTGTTACTCCAGGCACCAAAGTAGATGGACCAATCAAGGTAACTGTAAAAGATAAAGACCTACCAAATGGTGAGCAAACCTTCGATGTTCCTGTAAAAGGACACGAAGCTGGAAGAGATGACAACCATACAGATACTAGAATAAACGATAAAAACAAGAAACCAGTAAATCCTACAAATGAAAAACAAGGAACTGGCGTTATCGTAGAAAATGCTGATAAGGATACAAAAGTATCTGCTAAGGATGAGGATGGAAAAGATATCCAAGTAGTTATCAATGATAAGACTGGAGAAATCGAAGTAACTCCTGGCACGGATGTGGACGGTCCTATCACAGTAACAGTTGAGGATAAAGACCTTGATGGTGGCAAAGCTGATATTGAAATTGAAGTAAAAGACCACAAGAAAGGCCAAGACGATAACGGTTCTGACAAGAAGATTGCAGATAAGGTAGATCCAACTGTTCCTAAGAAAACTGGTGTAAAAGATCCTAACAAGCTAACTGACAAGGAAAAGAAAGAAGTTGAAGATAAGGTTAATGATGCCAACAAGGATAAGTTCCCAGAAGGAACTAAGGTAGTTGTAGACGATAAGGGTAAGGCAACAATCACCTATCCAGACGAGTCAACAGATACTATCCCAGCTGAAGATCTTATATTCCAATACAAGAAGGGCGACGCTCTAATTGAAGATAGACCAGAAATGCCAATTTCTGACCTAATCGATCCAACAATTCCTAAGACAACAGAAGTTAAGGATAAAGACAAACTTACTGATGAAGAAAAAGGAAAAGTTAAGAAGGCAGTAGAAGATGCCAACAAGGATAAGTTCCCAGAAGGAACTAAGGTTGACGTAGACGATAAGGGTAAGGCAACAATCACCTACCCAGATTGTTCTAAAGATACTATTCCTGCTGATAAGCTTGTAAAACAAGCTGACAAGAAGGTAGAGCTAACAGAAGCTGAAAAGAACGTAGTTGTTACACCAAAAGACAAAACTGGTGTAGTTGACAAAAACAACTTAACTGATAAGGAAAGAAAAGAAGTAGCTGAAAAAGTGAAAAAAGTAAATCCTGCTGTAGTTGAAGTTCAAGTAGACAAAAAAGGTAATGCAACCCTAATCTACAGCGATGGATCAGAAAACACCATCCCAGCAGATAAGCTAATCTATCAACTTGGTAAGCAAGTAGCAGTACCAGGCAAAAACGCTAAGGCAAGTGCAAAATCTGGTAAAGATTCTAAGAAAAGCACAAATGTTAAAACTGGTGTAGGCTCACTAAGCGGAGTATTTGCAACAATTGCTGCAGCCGCAAGTGCCCTATTTGCTACAAAGAAAAAAGAAGATGAAGAATAAGTCGATATATAGACGACTTGTCCTAAGAAAGATCCAAGCCTAGGCTTGGGTCTTTTTTCTTGAGAAATTATAGAGGTGATGGGCTTTTGGAATTATATAAGGAAAGGCTAACCATGAAATCTGGAAAATTATAAAATTTCAAGAAGAAAATTCATAGCTTTGCTTGTAAGAATTTGTGGATGAGCTAAGGCTTACCCTTGCAGATTATAGACGATTAACGTATAATTAGACAATAAACGACCAAGGAGGGGCCATGCCATTTGCTAAGAAATTGAAAGATTTGAGAGAGAGAAAAAACCTAAGTCAGGAAGAGCTTGCCAAGCTTTGTCAAGTGTCCACTAAGACCATTTCTCGCTATGAGCTTGGTCAGTCCAAGCCTCGCTACAGAAAGACCTACGACCTTTTGGCAAAACACTTATCAACTAGCCACGACTACTTGGTAACTGATGATGAAGAATATGTAAGGACTTCGAGAAGCAGTATGGATATGGCTGATGCCACAAATGCTCAGGATATGGTGGATGGGGTAATAGGTCTTATGGCAGGTGGGAGTATTGATGAAAAAGACAAGAGAGTCATCCTCGATGCAATCACAGAGGCCTTTTACCTATCCAAAAAGTCAGAAGGTAAATAATGGGAATCTCTTACGATATAATATATAAAAAATCTAAGGAAATAATAAAAAGGCACAAGACTAGAGAGCCCAAGCAAATCCTAGAAGATCTAGGAGTCTATCTCATAGCCTTCAAAGAGCCAACCAAGCTTTTGGGGATGTATAAGATAGTCAATGGCAAAGACTTTGTCTTTTACAATCCCTTTGTAGATACGAGAATCCAGACTATGGTCTTTGCTCACGAACTCGGCCATCACCTCTTCCACCACGACCTTGCAGAAGATGGGATGTTAGAATACCAAATTTTTGATATCACTTCAGAAATGGAGCTTGAGGCAAACATCTTCGCAGCCCACCTTCTTCTCGATGAAAATTCTATACTCGATGATGTAATGCAGGGTTATACCTACGACCAGCTGGCTAGAATTTATGAAGTAAACTCCAATCTAATTATCCTAAAATTAAACGAAATGAATAGGCTGGGTATGCCAGTAAGAAAACAACTTCCATCCAAGTCCACATTCTTTAGAGAGATAGACGGAAGAAATTCCTATAATTATTAAATTTTGAAAAGTTCTATGGGAAAGGAAGTTTTATGAAGCTTATTTTAGGGGAAGCTTTTTTGGACAAGAGGAAAATTTTGCTAAGCTCATGGAGTTTGAGTTGGTTATGGGATAGAAAAACTCCTAGTACTAGGGATTACAATGTACTAGGAGTTTTGTATTACAAACTTTTGATTATTTCAAAGAGTTCTCGTGCTGATTTTTTTGGACCTTCTGTTTCCATATTGGCTATGGCAAGTTGGGTTCTGATTGTGCCGACTTTGATTTTGTCTTTGAAGAGCCTGTCGAAGTAAGTTTCGATTAGCTCGTTACACATTTCTTGTTTTTGGAAAGGACCGAAGGGGTTGGCGAAGTAGGACTTGACTAGGCCTTCTTCTGTTGTTGTTCCCTTAGCCATCCTTGCCCCTGCTTTGAATACTTGGATGGCTTTATCTTTGTCGGTAAAGAGGCTTATTGATTTATAGGAATCTTCTAGCTTGTCGTAGTTGTTGGCATAGAGGAAGAAGTCGACCTTGTAGCCTGCCATGATTTGCTTGTGGTCAGCTACTGGCATGATGAGCCTTGCGTTTACCTTGTCAGGGTTCATGAAAATTGACCTATCTATTTGTTTGAAGGCGTAGCCTGAGTCGAGGTCGTCGAGTCTTACGAAGGCTCCGATTTCCGTTCCGTAGGCGTAGACGCTGTCGTTTTTCATTCTAAAAGATCCCATATCGTCAAAGATTACTGTCATATCACGGATGTATTCTTTGGCGAGGAAGCGGAAGGCTTCGATTGATTCGCTCTTGCCTGCTCCAGAGTCTCCGAGGATTACTATGTTGGCAGTTTTGCCATTTTGTAAAACTATGTTGACTCCGGCTCCATGGATTGGAAGGTAGCCCTTTTTCATGGATATGATATTGTTTAGGGTTAGGCACATTTTCTTGAGGTATCCGAAGTAGTCCTTTTTGTCGGCGAAGTTACAATAGCCTATGAAGAGGTTGTTTTCCTTATCTTCATAGAAGATATCGAGGTCTCTGTCATCCTTTACTCCAAAGAGATATATGCCATCGGGTTTGCTTGTGGCGACTTCGTCCTCATCTGCTAGTTCAAAGAGGTTAGAGGCTGAGATGCCGTGGGTGATGTAGTCTTGGTGGAAGTAGACATAGATTAAGTTATCTGCAACCTTGGCAGGGTAGCAGAGGTATTCGTCTGTGTCGATGTCTATATTAGCTATTGGGTTTTCATAGACTTCTTTGAAGAAACCATCTCTCTTATTGGACTTGGTATAGGTGATGTAGGGGGTTTCAATCATAACCTTGGTGATGTAGGGAATATCGTTTAGCCACATCAAGTAGTCTGGATAGGCTATGGTCGATTTTCTTACTATAACTGAGGAATTGGCACCAGCTGGAACTTGTCTAAAGACTTTTTGAACCTTGCCAGTGATTGAAACTTCCACTTTCCTGTAGATCTCAAGTATCATATCCTTTAGTTTGATGTTAGAACCTAAGAAGTTTTCTACTTCAAGACCTTCCTTGTCGGAATTTTTCTCAATTAGGGAGTATCTTTCTAGCTTTCTCCAGTAGTCATACATATCCTCAACAATCCTAAGGAGGGCATCACGTTCCTTATCGAGGTCGTGGTACTTGTTGATTTTTTCGCTAATTTCTGGGAGAGTCATTACTGTTAGAATTTTTGTTATATCCCTGATTTCTTCTGCAAGACTATCTATGTTGCTTGACCTGAAGAATTTTTCTAGGTAGGAATAAATTCTGGTGTTATTTTCCTTGTGAAAGCCTACAAAAGACTTGAGGACTTCATAGAAGCCGTCACTTCTTAGCAGGTCATCAGTGTTATTGAAAAAGGCCTTGGAAAAGTTTAGGATGGCCTTGTTGTTTGATATTGAAATTTCTTTGTTCATATTAACTCCTAAGTATTCATTTCTTTTATTACTTTACCGTAATTTTAAATAAATACTATTTGAACTAGGAGCATATAGACTATTGTTCCTACAGAAATTGATAGAAAAAGTTTGTTAAACTTGGCATGAAGGATGATAACTGTAAGGGATGCTAGAATCTCACAGAGTCCAAAAGGATAGGAGAAAGGATCGATTGCCCTAAGACCAAAGACTACAAGCAGGGGCATAAGAGCAAAGGGTAAGTATCTGCCAAAGTATTTGACAAGGTCGGGTAGGCTTCTTTTTGTAAAGAAAAGAAAGGGAACAGACCTGATAAGAAATGTTGTTAGGGCAGATGCTGCCAAAATTATGATTATTCTATTCATTATAATCTTCCACCTTTCCACGAAGTCCTACAAGACTTGCCACTATCAAGACAAGGGCAGGAATCATAAATTTTTCTCTACCAAAGAAGAAAAGAGATATGACTGAGGCCACAAAACCAATAGCCATGGGTCTATGGTTTCTCGTTGCCTTGTATTGTTCAACCAAGAGCACTAAGAAAAGTGCAGTAAGGACGAAGTCCATACCTAGGGTGTTGAAGGTTATAAGACCTCCAAGGAGGGCTCCTACATAGGAAGCAAGGGCCCAGACTAGGTAATTGATAATACCGATTGCTAGAAAGAAATCTCCCTTATCTACATTTTTGGGTGGTTTGATTGAAGTATCGAGAGCAAAAGTTTCATCTGAGAGGGTCAGGATAAAAAGGAATTTACTCCTTGAATTTTTAAATTCTTTAAGCAAGGACAAGCCATAGAACATCATCCTAATATTTACCGAGAGGGTAAGGATTATGATTGCGATTATGGTGATGTCTGATTTCAATAGGGGTAGTAGGACAAATTGCATACTTCCAGCATAGACTGTGAGGGAAAGGATTGGGGCAAGAATTGGCCTGTAGCCTTCTTGACTTACCATGATTCCAAAAGTTACACCCAAAAGTACATAGCCGATTATAACAGGAATCGTGTAGGGAAATGCTTTTTTAAATGCTTCTTTCATAATATCTCCTTATAAATTATCTACATTCTATCACAAGTTTGTTAAAAATTAAATAATAGTTTAATAACTTGCATTAAACTTGTATAATATAATAGGCTAATTATGTAAAGGAGTAAGTATGAAAAATTATGATATCGTTGTTGTAGGAGCAGGAGCGGCGGGAGCTTTTCTTGCTTACGAGCTAACGAAGTTAAAGACTGACAAGAAGGTTTTAATCCTTGACGGGGGCAGGCGAGTAGCAAATAGAACTTGTCCCATCACAGAAGGCAAGGTAGACCATTGTATAGGCTGTAAGCCTTGCAACATCATGTACGGCTTTGGTGGGGCGGGTACTCTATCAGACGGCAAGTACAACATCACAACTAACTTTGGAGGAGACCTTCACGAATACATAGGCGAAAAGAAAGCCATGGAGTTAATGGAATATGTGGATGAGGTTCTTATGGACTTTGACGGAGGAGATGACCTAGAGTTATACTCAACTGACAAAAACGACCTAAAGACCAAGTGCCTCCGCCATGACCTCCACTTATTATCAGCCAAGGTTCGTCACTTTGGAACTGATAGAAACAAGGTAATCCTTCAAAGAATTTACGACTATGTTAAAGAAACAATTGACTTTGAATTTAACACAATGGTTGAGAAAGTGGACTTTGAGGATGGCAAGTACATTATCCACACCAAGGATGAAAGCTACAGGGCAGATGACCTTGTTCTTGCAGCAGGTAGGTCAGGCTCTAAGTGGATAGCAGATGTGTGTGATAAGTTTGAAGTAGGCCTTAAAAGAAACAGAGTCGATATAGGGGTGAGGGTAGAAGTTCCAGCTGAAGTCTTTAAGCACATCACAGATGATGTCTATGAGGCAAAAATCATGTATCAAACCAAGCAATACAATGATGTGGTAAGAACTTTCTGTATGAACCCTTATGGCCATGTGGTAACAGAAAATACCAATGGCATCCTAACTGTTAATGGTCATTCATTTACAGACCCAAAGCTTCAATCAGAAAACACCAACTTCGCCCTCCTTGTAACCAACAAGTTTACAGAGCCTTTCGAGGATTCGAATGAATATGGAGAATCAATAGCTAGATTATCAAATATGCTAGGTGGAGGAGTTTTGATGCAAAGATTTGGAGACCTTATCAAGGGACGACGTTCCTCAGAAAGAAGAATGGCTAAGTCTTTCACCCACCCAACCTTGAATGCAACAGCAGGAGATCTATCTCTTGTAATGCCAAAAAGACAAC
>NZ_CAMXYR010000066.1 GCF_947253225.1 uncultured Anaerococcus sp.
TTCTTGTAAACTTTTGATTTTTGTAAAAGCTCTTCATGTTTGCCTTCACTTTCTAATTTTCCGTTTTCAAGAACTACTATCTTGTCTGCATTTTCTACGGATTTCATTCTGTGTGAAATGATAACAACCGTTTTATCTTTAATCAAATTATTTAAAGACTCTTGAATTTTTTTCTCGTTGTCAACATCAAGGCTTGCTGCTATCTCATCTAAGATCAATATCGGTGCATCTTTTAAGAAGGCTCTGGCTATAGATAACCTTTGTCTTTCTCCGCCTGATAGTTCAGTTCCGTTCTCACCGATAACTGTATCGAAACCCTTATCCATTTTTTCTATAAAGTCTGTGCAGTTTGCAAGTTTTGCTGCTCTTTTAACTTCTTCATCACTTGCATCTTGCTTTCCTATCCTAATATTTTCCATAACGCTTTGATTAAATAGAACTACATCTTGGAAAACTATTGAAACCTTGTCAAAAAGAGATTCTGTTGATATTTCTTTTATATCTTTGCCATCGATTAAGATTTGTCCCTCGTCGTAATCATAAAGTCTTGATATAAGTTTCAATATAGTTGTTTTACCGCATCCGCTTGCACCTACTAAAGCAGTAACCTCTCCCTGCTTAGCTTTAAAGCTTAGGACATTTAACACTTTTGCGTCTTTATTGTAAGCAAATCCAACATCTTTTAAATAAATATCGAATTTTTGTAGATTATAGTCTTCGCCATCTTGTAATTCTTGATTTTGAATTTCCTTTAATCTTTCAATTTTAGGCGATAAATAAAATATCTCCATCATACCCTCTTTAGATGCATCAAGAGAGTCTTTTATCTTCATAGCCGCTAGTAAATAACCTACAAGGTAGAGAGCGCTTATCTCTTTGTTAATAATTAGATTTACGCCAACAAATATTACAACAGCAAGAGAAATAAAGCTAAAAATTGATGAAAGTGACATAATTAGAATAAGTCCTATCTCTGTCTTTAAGTGGACTTTTTCACTTTTATCCATTTTTTCATATAGCTTATCTTTCATTTCCTCTGATAAACCATAGGCTTTAATCTCCATTTGCATCTCGATATTTTCTTGAAAGCTTTCTGAGTTTTCTCTTAAGACGTCATAATATCTTTTTTGTCCCTTAACCTGATGTTTTTTAGATAGGGGTATAAATATAAAGCTTAATATCGTTGGAATAATTACAGCTAAACCCATCTTGACATTGCCAACTAGCATCATGATGGATATTAGTGGGAAGAAGAGTGCCATGCCACCCACTTTTGGTATTGCATGGCTCATTGCATGCTCTATACCCTCAATATCGGACATGATAGTTTGAGCTAGGTCTGAAATATCATGCTTAGAAAAGTATGATAGAGGTAGTTTTGATAAATTTTCTGCTGTCCTTATTCTTAAATCTGCACTTTCTTGATATGTTGTGCTATATAATTTATCATATTCGATAGAAAGCAAAATATACATTACTATCAAGGTAAAAACTGAGAATCCTATATAAAATCCCTTGCTTTTACCAATATTTTCCAAAACTTCCTGAGCAAAAATCATTAGTAACATGGCAGGAAGCATGTTTATACAATAAACGAAAAATGAAGCCAGTGTTGCTTTAGATAAATTTCTCGCTCCCTTATCTGTAAGAGCAAATCTTTTTTTATAAAACTCCTTCATTTGAAACCCTCCATTCATTCGCACTGTTAAACATCTCTTTAAGTCTCTTGTAGCTTGTGTCTTTTGACATTAATTCTTTGTCAGATCCTCTTTCTATAATTTTTCCACTATCCATCACAAGTATTTCATCAAGGTCTTTAATTGTAGATAGTCTGTGTGCAATCATGATAACTGTTTTATCTTTCATAAGATTTTTGAAAGCTTTTTGTAGTTCAAACTCGTTATCTGGGTCAATAGATGCTGATGCTTCATCCATAATAATAATTTTGGAATCCTTTAAAATTGCTCTAGCAATTGCAATTCTTTGTTTTTCTCCACCAGATAAATAAACTCCTTTTGAGCCTATGATTGTATTTTCTCTTTCTGGGAATTTGTCTAATATCAAGTCGCATCCTGCTAATTTTAAGGCTCTCATAACCTCATCTCTCGTTGCTTCTTTATTAGCTAAAGCAACATTATCATAAATACTTTTCTTGAATAATTTTGAATCTTGAAAAACAAAGGAAATAGCTTTAATTAAAGCTTGGTCAGAATATTCACTTATTGGCATCCCGCCTATCTTTATCCTTCCTTCATTAACATTGTAAAAACCTGATATAAGTTTTGCTACTGTTGATTTACCTGATCCAGATGAACCGACTAGTGCATAGGACTTTCCCTCTTCTAATTTAAAGGATAAATTTTCAATGACAGCCTTATCATTGTAAGCAAAGCTTACATTGTCAAACTCAATATTATAATTTTTAAAATTATTGACATTACCATGGACCAATTTATCTTTTTGCATATCTTCGTAAAGTGCCTCTAAGGTATCTACTGCATAATTTCCTTGAGAAATGTACATGGAGTACCACATCATTCTCATAAATGAAACAAAGAGAACTCCCGATAAAAATAAAATCATGATAAGCTCAAGTAAAATCACCTTTGCACTGCCTAAGCTAGTCATAAAATAAAGAATAGGAATAATTAAAATTGCAATTAAACCAAAAAATAACCATTGGTACAAAACATAAGGCTTTTTACAAGATAGGGAATAATTATAAGCATACTTAGAGTAATCTTTTATCGCCTTGTAAAAACTTTTAAAGGACTCTACATTTGCTCTAAATATTTTTACAACTTGCATCCCTCTAACGTATTCAACAGTCTCAGCACTTAGTTTTGATAGGGCTTCTTGGTATATCTTCATAAATTCTTGCTCACCCATCATCGCCCCTAAAATTAAGCCACCGATTATGGTAAGAGCAAGCAAGGTGATACCAGCTCTTATACTTACTATAAAGCCTAGCACAAGTACAAGTATAGGTGTAACTATTGCCTGAGAGCTATCGGGTACCATGTGCGCTACAACCTGATGAGTTTGTGCGGCGTTATCATCTATAATTTTTCTAATTTGACCAGATGGATGTAAGTCAAAGAACCTAAAGCTTGCTTTCTCTAAGCCGTCTATCCCCCTTTTTCTCAAATTTGTTTCAAGCCTAAATCCCAAGATGTGAGAACATGTTCCTGAAACAGAATAAAATATTGCTCCACTTGTTAGTGTAATAACAGATTTTAATGCTAAGCTCTCTGCGCCAGATAAATTTGAATTAATTATTAACTTATCTAAAAATTTGTAGATTAAATAATATCCATATACCGTAAGCACAGCAGATATAGCAGAAAAAACTATAGCTAAAAAGCCGAGATATTTTTTATCTTCTACATAAGCAAGTAGTTTTTTGTAAATCTTCATAATGACATCTCCTTTCTTTGATATCCCTTTTAGATATAAATTTGCTTATTTGATAATAACTATCATTGTATTTTTATTATACATCGGTTATAATTACTAATACAATAGTTTTAAATTAATAAGGCTAATTGGAATATTGTCTAAAAGGGATAGGTGTATTATGACTTATTTTGATTTTGTAAAAGATTATATGAAAGTAGATGAATGTAAGAATAATAAGAAGTATTCAAGTGCAGGACACACTTTTTGTTGGAAAAAAGAGGACTCTACTTATGGAGAAGGCCTATATTGGTTTTATGAAGGAGACGTCTTCATTATCGATATCCATGATTTTTATATCAGTGAAGAAGTTGTTCAAAATAATACTTATAGCATGGCAGACTATGTTTCAATTTATTCAAGCTACATTGTCAGCGCAAATGGAGAAAAGTTTAGTCCTTATCAAACTTTGACCGCAAACTCCTTATGCACTCTTGATTTTAATAATATAAAAGATGACTTCCTATTTTTATTACACGAGAATTCATATTATCTTTGTGTTTCTATTGGATTTAAAAGGGAACTTTTGGAAAAGCACCTATCATCCATTAATATTGATCCAGAATCATTTTATGGGGATTTGCTTGAAACTAATCAAATAATACTTACAAAGTGTTTAGAAAAAGTAGCTATGGAAATTTTAAATTGTAAGATGGACCATCCTGCTGCGGATTTTTTCTTTAAAGCTAAGGCAAATGAATGGGTAAGTATAGTAATTGATACCTACTTAAATAGAAAGAAATATAAAATTGAGTCAGACGATAATAAAGCACTTGAAGATGTAGCAAGATTCTTAGATGATCATTTCGCCATGAATGTAAATCAAGAAACCCTTAAAAAAATATCTAAAATGAGTGGAACAAAATTAAAAAATTTGTTCAAAGAAAAATATGGTCAAAGTATTACAGAATACACCCAACGAAAAAGAATGAATGTAGCTGAAACTCTTCTCTTAAATACCGAACTTCCTATAAAAGAAATTGCCGAATCTGTTGGATATTCATCCCCTAGCAAATTTTCCATTTATTACAAAAGATACAAAGGAAAACTTCCTAGCGAGGTTCGTGGTTTGGCTTGCGACCATCAAACTTTAAATTGTGATTGTTGTGATTAAACTAATTTTTTTATTTATAGTTCATATTTTTAGTTTTAATGGATATGTATAGATATTTGTATTTGTGTGTATAGAGTTGATTAATCAAAACTACCGGCTTATCTTGTAGTTTTGATTGTTAATTCATCATCTAATCTTTCATAAAGATCTTCTTTATTTATATCTGATGAACACATAAGTTCTGATTCGAATTTAGTAGCTAATAATAAATAATCAAAATACTTATCAAAATTATCTTTGTTTAGCTTTTCAAAAGTATACTCCTTAATTCACCTCATCGATATCAATTAAACTTATATATTTATTTTTAAAACCTTTCATCAGTAATGATATGATGAACTCCGATATGCTTAGATTGAAGGTATTCTTTCATAAATGAAGGATAGGCATTATATTTTTCAAGCTCATCAATTGGTATCCAGTGCATAGACTCTTTTACTCCGCCATTAGTAAGGCTTTGGCTATTAAGATTCTTATTGCCCTTTGGTTTCATCATATAATAAAAGGCAATCTCATGGCAATCGACGCCTGTTAAATCAGAACTTCCGACAAAGAAATTCTCATGTATCACGGCAAGATGGTCTACCTCATATTCAACACCTGTTTCCTCAAAAACTTCCCTTTTTACAGCTTCTTCCGATGTTTCTCCTAAATGGACTCCTCCGCCTATGGAGTAGTAATAATCATCAACGTCATTTCCTGCAAACAATACGCAATTATCTTCGACTATAATTGCTGCAGCCCTATATCTGAACCACTTATTTCCTTTTCTAAAACCACAATCATGTTCCATATCTATCTCACTTAAAATCTAATTTATCTTATCTAATTTCCCATTCATACCATTAATCTATTTGATATTGTTTCACTCCACTTTGTTCGTGAAAACAATGTTAGGGCTTCAGCCGTAGCTTTCACCAATCAAAGCTTAACTATAGACCCTATTCCCGCAGGGAATTGTTGGTCGAAGTTATCCATGCAGATCCCAAATCTCTGATTTGGTTAGCGTGTCGGATATTCACTCGCTTCTCTTTGGGAAAGCCTGGCATGAGGCCTACTAATACTTACAAATTTTCAAAAGCCTTGTGTGTGGAAATAAATCCATAGTTTTCTTTGATATCAAACCATTTATTAATTTGAAGCTCTTAAATGGATAAATTTCTTATCAGTACTAGTCATTTTTCTCATTTGACCCAGTATTAACAAGACCAATACTAACATATTAAATAAGATTAATTAATTAAAATTTCTACTAGCATTTGATATCAAGGACATATAGGAGATCACTTATATTATCATTTTCTTTGTAAAAGGCTTCATTAAATCATTATCTCGAAATGTCAATTTAATTTGAGCTTATAGACTCATCATAAAAGTCTACAAACTGTTCAAACAGATCGACATCCAGCCTGTTGCTCCATCGCTCTCTGTCAAGATGAAGCTCAATATACTTGGCCTTATCTTTCATAAAGCGCTCTTTATTTTTCTTCACCTTATAATCATAGTCCAGGCTTGCGGTCCATTTTTTGAATGCATCATTGAACTCCTCTTTGTAAGTGTTGTCGCCATCAACAAAGAAATCGCTGTGCCCTTTATCTTTGAAGCAAAGAAATGTAAATCTCGGATCGTCTTTATACTTTTCATAGTATAAATCGTATCCATATTGTATAGGAACCGTCTTGTCATCCTCACTGTGTGCGACCAAGATTGCCGCATCACTCGATTGAAAACCATCCATCGCTGTATTCGTAGCGTACTTTCCAAAATTCAGCCATTCATGAATTTTTACAAACGGCATCATCACGCCAATAAAATTGCCCACTTCTTCTTTACCTCCGACCTCAAAAATATCCGAAGAACTGTTGGTTCCACAACATGCGATCACCGCTTTAACCTCAGGGTGATACGTAAGCACACTACAAACACAATAAGCGCCCCAACTATGTCCAAACAAACCAATAGGTAATTTTGGGAACTTTCCACTATCTTCGATAAAGGATATCGCATAATCTAAATCAATCACTCCTTGTGGAAATCCTCCGACGCCATCTCCCTCACTTTTATCATTGCCTGTAGCGTCATAAGCAAATACATAGTATCCATTTTGTGCAAAATAATTTATACAATCCAAATATGAATTATAACCACCACCGCCAAAACCGTGTGCCATAATAATTATTCCTTTCTGATTATCTCCTGCACTATATAATGAACCAGCGAGCATTTGACCTTTATTTGAAGGGAATTCATATTTTGTACAATTCAGCCCTTCAAAGTCTTCAACTTTAAACATTAGCGGCTTGTAACTTTCAAATCGCTGATTGATGTTATCATTGTATATCATTGTTGAAAAAGCCCACAAAGCACCTACGATTAGTACGAGTACAGTGAGCACAATCATTCTTACTCTTGATTTTTTTGTTTTTCTCATTAGTATTCACCTACTTTTTCCCTTTTAGTATGTGCTTTTCAATTATATCCTTTCAAGCAATACTACAGTCTCAACTTGTTCATTATTGTCCAAACTTATATTCAAGTCATCGTCTATAATTGGGAGCTTGAAAGTAATT
>NZ_CAMXYR010000067.1 GCF_947253225.1 uncultured Anaerococcus sp.
CTGCCATTTCCTGTGATTTTTAACTTTTCACCTATATCTTTGTTTTTCTCAATAAGGTAGACTTCATTTTTTTCATTTTTTATATTTAATGCTGCAAAAACACCAGCTGGTCCACCACCAATTATACCAATTTTTCTCATAATATTAATTCTACCACAAAAAAAGAGATAGACCCCTATCCCCTTACTTTTCTAACAAATTCTAGTTCTTTATTATCAAAATCTCTAATCTCAAATTCTATCATATCGTCTAATTTTATAGGTCCTATACCTAGTCTCTTTAAATTTAAAACTTTTATAGAAAAAAAGGCAAACATTCTTCTAATCTGTCGATTATATCCCTGGTGGATGATAACCATATATTCGTTTGTTTTAGAATTAAGCAAACTTATTTTTGAATTTGAAGTTACCTCTCCTCTACCTAAATCTAAGCCTTGTTCAAATCTTTTTTCTTGACTTATAGTCAATTTTTTATTAGTCTTGACCAAGTATGTTTTTTCAAGCTTTTTGCTTGGATGGATTATTTCGTTTGTAAATTCTCCATCATTCGTAATTATCAAAAGACCTTCGCTATCTTTGTCTAACCTTCCAGCCGCAAAAAACCTTTCATCCATCTTAACCAAAGAATTGAGGTCTTTTTTATTGTATGGATCATAATTGCTGGTAATAAATCCAATAGGTTTATAAAGTTTTTTATAGAATTTCTTGCTTATCTCCAAGGTCTTTCCATTTATAACCACTTGGTCAAAATCGCTAACATCAAAGCCTAGTTCTGTTATCATCTTACCATTAACAAAAACTTCACCTGAAAGTATAAGCTCATCAGCTTTTCTCCTAGATGTATACCCTGACCTTGCTATAAACTTATTAATCCTCATCATTATCCCCTTCTTCATAGTTTATTTCAGGTAGTTCTTCTAAGGATGAAATATTAAAATATTGGAGAAAATAATTACTAGTTACATAAATTATAGGTTTACCTATCTTATCAAGTCTACCATTTTCCTCAATAAGCCCCTTATCAATTAAGGAATCAATTGTTGATTGAGAATTAACTCCTCTAATCTTATCTATTTCAGCTCTAGTTATAGGCTGTTTGTAGGCGATTATTGATAGCGTTTCTAATGTCGATGTATTTAGCTTTTTTTCGGTTTTCTTAATAACTTTTTCAAAATATTTATCATGGATTCTTCTAGTTGTGAATTGATAGGAACCAGCAAATTCCCTAATAACCAAACCACTTTCATGCTTGTTTTTTTCTGTTATCAACTCTTCTAAGGCAAGCTTTATATCTTTTTTATCAAAGTCATAAATTATTTGAGATAGGTCATTTAAGTCAATAGGTTCAGCCCAGATATATAAAATTTCTTCTAATAATCCTTTTAAATAATCTTTTTCCATGCTACCTCTTCACAACCCAAAAAGAATTTACTCCCCTAGCTTCTAAGGTGATTTCCCTAGATTTAACCAATTCTAGGAGGGCTAGAAATGTTGCTATACATTCATTCTTATTTTTAATCCTCTTAGTTAAATCTTTAAGATCTAAACTTTTAGTAAAATTAAGAGTTTTTTTTATCTTTTCTACATAGTCATTGACATTTTCCTGCTTCAAACTTCTTATTATTGGCTTATCTATTCTCTTTTCAAGATTTTTTAGAAGTTTTTCAAACTCTTTAGTCAATAGGCTAATATCTTTTTTTATGATTACTTCTTCTGACCTCTCAAATTGAGTCATATCTTCTTGGTACTTAGTATATATTTTCCTAGCTTCTTCTTCCAAAAATTTGAAATCATCTTCAACGGATTTTATTTTTTTATAAGCGATAAGGTAGGATATGAACTCTTCTTCTAAATCTTCACTATCCTCCTTAGGCATCAATCTGTTCGCCTTAATGTTTAACAGGATAGATGCAATATAGATAAACTCTGACAAATTATTGATATCATCTCCCATTTTGTTAATTTCATCAAGATATGAATTAGTTATATCTTCGAGATTTATATCATAAATATCAATTTTCTTCTTTTCAATCAATTGTAAGAGTAAATCAAAAGGGCCTGTGAAGGCCTCTAGTTCAATATTAAGTTTAGTTTCGCTCATTTTTTATTTTCATAGCATATAAAACTGCTATTATACTCTTGGCATCAGTAAGCTCTCCATTTTCTATCATATTATAGAGCTCATCAACCTTATAGGAACAAGCTACTAGATTCTCATCTTCATCTTGATCAAGCTCGGACTTAATAAGATTTTCAGCCAAAAAAAATGATAACTTGTCATTAGTAAATCCTGGAGATGCATGCATATCAAAAAGATAAGATATTTTTTCTGGCCTAAATCCTATTTCCTCTTGCAATTCTCTTTTAGCTGTTTCAATAGGAAGCTCATTTGATTCGACAAGACCTGCTGGAATTTCCAAAGTTACCTTATCTATGGCCTTTCTGTATTGTTTAACCATCCATAAACATTCATTTTCATCAAAGGCGATTATACCTACACCCTTTTGATGGTCTACAATCTCTCTTTTTGAATATTTTTTATTCTCTAGCTCAACAGTTTCTACTCTAAGTTTTAAAATCTTGCCATCATATATAGTATCCGACTTTATAGTATTTTCGTAAAACTTATCTTCAGTCATTTCTCAAATCCTCCGCCATTTCCAGCATTTCTCTTGCTGATTTTTCCGTAGTTGATGTTATATCAACACCGCCAATCATCCTTGCAATTTCATAAACACGATTATTTGCAGCTAATTTTTCTGTAGAACTTATGGTTAAATCTTCAACATCTTCTTTTTTTATCAAAATATGGTTATTAGCAAGAGAAGCTATCTGTGGTAAGTGGCTAATAGCTATTATCTGTCTTTTTTTGGATAAATCCAAGATTTTCTCCCCTACAACTTGGGCTGTTCTTCCACTAATTCCCGTATCTATTTCATCAAAAATCAAAGTATCAACTATGTCCGCATCTGAAAATACTTCTTTGAAAGCCAACATTATCCTAGAAATTTCTCCACCCGATGCTGTTTTAGATAAAGATTTTAAGTTTTCACCCTTATTAGTACATATTAAAAAGTCAACATTGTCCAAGCCAGTTGGGCTTATGTCTTTTTTTACATCAAAATCAATTTTAAATTTACCATTTTTGATATTCAACTGCTTTATCGCCTTATTGATTTCCTTTTCTAGTATAGAGCTCTTTTCTTTACGAATCTTAGTCAAGTCTTCTGATAAGGCTAACATTTTATTATCAAGTTCTCTTACATCTTTATCTATATTATTCCTAATATTTTCTATTTCAGAAAGTTCACTGATCCTCTTTTGAATTTCCTCATAATATTTTCTAATATCGTCCAAGGATGACCCATACTTTCTCTTTAGAGTAAAAATTGTCTGATTGATCATATCCAATTCATACAATCTTTCAGGGTCTTGCTCGAGAGAACTCTCATAATAATCCAAATCATGGTATATATCATTAATTTGTTCAGATAAGTCGACCAAGCTGGTATATATTTTTTCAATTTTTGTATCAACTGAGATGTAAGGAGATAAATCTGAAATAATTTCATTTAGTAGTTTTGTTACAGAAACTCGGTCGAAATCACTTGCATCTAAAATCTCTTTCGCCTTATTTGATGCTGTTATTATTTCAGATATATTATTTAGTTTTTGGTATTCCTTATCCAATTCTTCTTCATCTATATTAAAGATGTCAATATCTTCTATCTCGTTTATTTGATAATTTATTAAATCTCTCTCCCTTGTTATCTCCTCATCGGAAAGATCTAATTTTTCAAATTTCTTTATCAATTCTTCTTTTCTTCTATAAAGGTCTCTAATTTCCTCGTTTATTTCTATAGTTTTTTCATCCTTACTATAGGCATCAATCAAATCAAGATAGTTAGACTTATTCATAAAAAAGTTATTATCACCTTGCTTATAAATATCTATCAACAAGGATGAAATATCTTTTAAGCTTGTTAGATTAGAAATTCTACCATTAATTCTTAAGCTAGATGATTTTACGCCAATATTTCTTGTTATAATTAGCTTATTATCATCAAAAGATATACCTATATCCTCAAGCATAGATTTAATTTCATCTGTAACTTCAAAGACAGCTTCAATTATTGTTTTATCAGAAAACTTGCCTATTGTATCCTTATCAGCTCTTGAACCTAGGGCTAGGTTTATAGCCTTTAATATTAGGGTTTTTCCAGACCCAGTTTCTCCTGTCAAAACATTGAAGCCATCTTCGAAGAATATATGATTTCTTTTTATAATAACGAAGTTATCAATAAATAACTCAAGTAACATTATTTAATCAAATCCCTTAAATCTTCAACAAGCTCGTCAATAACATCTGATTCTATAGGAGTTATAAAGATAGTATCTATTCCAGTTACAATCCCACCTACATTATCTAGTTTTTCATTTGTGATATAGGCTCCACATACTGTGGCACAATATGATATGGTTTTAATTACAATAAGTTGTGATGATTTTTCGATAGATAAGACTGATTCTTTAAAAATCTTCTCCATCCTCTCTGTTAAAGTATCATACACAGTATCAACAACTGTATATTTGTATTCATAGTCATCTGTTTGAACTTTGGATATCCTAAGTTCTTTAATATCTCTTGAAATTGTAGCTTGAGTAGCATCAACTCCATGATCTTTAAGCATCTCAGAAAGTTGACTTTGAGTTTTGACATCATTATTTTGAATGATATCTAATATTAATCTTTGTCTTGTATACTTTTTCATAGTAACCCCTAATATTGTCGTTTAGATAAAAAGTCAATTAAAAATAATAGGACTTCATTATTTTCAAAACTTTCAATTTCCTTCTTACAATTCTCATTAATTGAATCTAATAGCTTCTTTGCATCAGTATAATTCATAAGTTTTAAGATATTGATTTCATCTCCATAATCTTCTTCAAGTAAATCATCTTGAATTTGAAAACCTAGTCCTAAATAATAAGCATAATTTTCTAATGATTTGATTTTTTCCTCATCAAAGCCATTTACAATAGCACCTGCTACAACACAAGCCTTAAAGAAGTCCGCTGTTTTTTTATCATAGACTTTAATCATAAAATCCACATCATACGAGGATCTTCTCCTCAAATCTAGAATTTGACCTTCAATCATTCCATGCATACCTGTTTTGTCTAAAAGATAAGAGCCAGCTGCAAGATAAGAAGGATTATCAAGACAAACTTGAAGAAGAATTTTCCCTGCTTCATTAAGAAGGGCATCTCCTGTGAGTATTCCCAAATCTTCGCCAAAATGTTTGTGAACACTTTCTCTTCCTCTCCTAAAATTATCGTTATCCATAGCTGGTAAATCGTCATGAACCAAGGAATAAGCCTGAAGCATTTCTATGGCTAGAGCGAAGAGTAAATCGTTTTTACTAATCTCATTTTCCTTGAGCTTTCTTGTTTCCAAGAACAGGCTAGCACGAATTCTCTTGCCAGATTCTAAGGCATAGGCCATGGCTCCTTCAATTAAACCCTCTTTATTAAAATAAGAGTTTATTTCAGCATCTATAAGTTTTCTATTTTCATCAATTCTTCGTTTATATAAATCTTTATTCATCTTTTCCTATTATCTCAATCTTAGCCTTATAATCGTCAAGACTTTCCTTTAATTTCTTGTAAATCCCGTTAGCTTCTTCATAGATCTTAATGCTCTTATCTAAGTTATCCTTATTATCGTCTAATTCTTCCAGTAATTCTTCAATTTTCTTGAAATTTTCCTCTAATGACTTATCAATCAATTATTTCCGCCTTTACACTACCATCACTAAATTCTACCGTTATAAAATCACCAAGACTTAAAGATTTAGATGAGTAAATATCAATATTTTTTTCATTTTTTATGGCTATATTTCTCTTTTTAAATTCAATTAAATCTCTATATTTTGCAATATTAAAACCTAATTCTTTAAATTTATGCTCACTCAAGGAATAGTTCCTATTTATTTTATTATCCAAATCTTTTTTTAAAAAATTAAGTTCTAAAATCCTCTCATTAACTCTATTAATCGGACTTCTATTTCTCAACAACTGTTCTTCTAATAGGAGTTTTCTTTCTAAGTCGCTAATTTTCGATAAAATAATCTGCTTCATCTCAGATAACTTACCTATAATATCTATTTCAATATTTGCATAGTTTCTGATTACATAAGAACCCGCTTCTGTTGGAGTCTGCAAGCTTAAATCGCTTACTAAATCAAGTAGAGTTTGGTCAATCTTATGACCTATAGCAGAAATTATTGGTGTTTTCGCCTTAAAACAAGCTTCAATAATTTCTTTATTGTTAAATGTAGATAAATCCTCACCGGATCCTCCACCTCTCGTAATTACAATCAAATCTAAATTTCTATCGTCCAAATCATAAATCGCATCCTCTACCATGGCATAGGAGTCTAGACCTTGTACTTTGACAGGTTTCAGGAAGATATGAATATCATTTGGTTTTTGGTTAATAACTGAAATGAAATCAACTATAGCGGCACCATCTTGTGATGTTATCAAGCCGATTTTTTTAGGAAACTTGGGAATATCTTTTTTATTTTCAATATCAAAATAACCAAGCTTCCTAAATTTTTCTTTCATCTCAAGAAATTTTAAATAGGCTTTAGAAAGTCCGACTTCATATATCTCATTTACAGAAATTAAAATTCTTGAAGAATAGTTATTATAAAATATATTACCCTTTATATTAACCTTAATTCCCTCACTAAAATCAAAATCTATGTTCTTTTCTTCAAAATAATAAATTACACAGTCAATAACTTCCTTATCTTCTTTTAAAGAAAAATATAAATGGGAATTATTGCTGTCTCTTATACACATCTGACGCTGCCGACGACCTAACACAGGTG
>NZ_CAMXYR010000068.1 GCF_947253225.1 uncultured Anaerococcus sp.
TATTATCGTAAATATACTTGATAGGAGAACTATGATTCCAAAGGATTTAAGCCTTGTAGTAAGGGCTTCGAAGATGGCAATTATAGGTAGGGATAGGAGTATGCTTAGGCCTATATAGTAAAAATATATATTAAAGCTAATGCTTGAAAAGCCACCTATAAATTTTCCACCTAGGTAAAAGAGGGCCAAGAAATATATTTGACAAAGGCTAATTATTATAAAGGCTACAATGAGCTTAGCTATTATGAAGTCAATGTTTTTTCTCGGACTTAGCCTAATAAATTTAAGACCTGCCTTGTGTTCTGTCGCCCAAAGACTTGCTATTATAATAGCTATAAGGGGGATATAGAAGAATGAGAAGTAAAATAAACTTACCTGAGTCCACAGACTTTGCCATTCATTGGTTAGAATTTCTCTATTGCCAATAAAGTTTATTAAGCCAAAGGCATTGGCTAGCAAGGGGATAATTAGACTTACTAGCAAAATATTTATAATTTTTATTTTTTTAAATTCTAATTTTAACATATATCCTCCTAGTCCTTGTACAAGTTGTAAGTTTTCATCTCTTTTATATAGATTATAGTTAACATTAAGAGTATGAGGGCGATTATTCCAGTATAGAAATTTATAGGATTTAATACTTGAACAAATTTATCTCCTTCTTTGACAAAAGATAGATTCATTAGACTAGCCATCCATGCAAAGGGATTAAGAAATGAGAGAAATTCTGATGTAAGCATTGTTATTATTCCAGTAAGTCCACCTACTATAGAAATAAATGATAGGCTATAGACTCTTTTTACCTTCATTTCAATAATCATAAATAATCCTAGGAAAAATAGGTTTATTAGTAGGATAGATATATTTACCAAAAAAAATCTAAAAATCACATCATTAGTCATAGGAAAATTAAGAGAAATCATGGCAAGTCTTAGAAAAACAAGGGCTTTTATGATTTGCAGTAGCACTAACCTTAAAGATAAGTTTTTAAATTTATTAATAAGAATATCATTCACTTTTTCCCAAAGGCTCTGCTGGAGATGCCACATCTTGTTTTTTTCTTCAATTTTAATTACTTTTTACAAGAGATGAAATCAATATTGGATTAATCAATAAGGATACAAATAAGTATGTGTCCATAATAAAGAAAAGTGAATACTTACTTTCCCAAAAGATCTTCCTGAAACTTAGCCTGTTATAATTATCATAGTGGTGTATAATTATCATATATATATGAGGAGGAAGGTCATGCATTTAGCAGATCCAGGAGATATTAAGCTTAAAGTTTTCTTATTGGTACCAGTAATTTTGTGTTTGATAATTTTGTTTTTGGTCGATAAGACCAATGGCAATATTATAGCAGGTTTTAATCTTATGGAGGAAGAAAAAAAGGAAGATTTGATTAAACGAGGATATTTAAAAAAAGTCAAAGTCATGATTTTAATAATGTGTCTGCCTTTAGTTTTTGCTTTTTTATCTAGTTTTTTTGTAAGTGATATGGAGCTTTTCGATATAATTATGATGAAGGCCTGGGGCATCTTTGCCATAATTACTATTTTGGGGATAATTCTTGTTAATTATTCTATGAGAAATTAACCGTATATGGATTTATTCCATATGCGGTTTTTGTCTTGGAATTTCTGTTAGCTTATCTAAAAAAGGTGAGTAAAGAAAAAACACTTTAAATAATGCAAAGTCATTGCTTTTTATTGTTTTAGGGGTACTATAAAGTTTGTAAAAAAAGGGGTGAATAAATTGATAATTGAAAAAATTATTGGAAATGTTTTTGATATAAATGAAGAAAATTTAATAATCAACTGGCTTAATATTCCTTACGACCATGCCCACAAGAAAATTCAAAGATTTGAATATGAGGGTTTAGACTTGGGTCTGAAGCTTTCTGAAGAGGATAGACAAAGAGGTCTAAAGCATGGAGATATAATTTATAGAGAAAATAATGTAATTTATGCTATCAATATCGAAGAGCTTGAATGCTTAAAGCTTTCAATGGATGAGGCTAAGAGCTTTGTCAACTTGGCATATATTATTGGCAATCGTCATGCAAAATTATACTGGTCAGAAGATGGTGAATCTTTAATTACACCATATGAGAAGACCCTAGAAGATATGCTAAAGACTGTAGAAGGGATAAAGATGGATAAGGTCATGGCTAAATTATTGCCAAAAAACAACTTGATGGCAATTCTTCCTCAAGGTCAAGTAGTAGAGCATCATAGTCACGACCATGATCACGATCACGTCCACAATCATCACCACCATCACCATGAATAGAAAAAAATATGAAGAAGAGCTCATCCTCCTTCAATTAAATGATAGTCAATTTCCTATAGGTTCTTATTCACATTCTTATGGACTTGAAAATTATATCCTAAAGAATTTGATTAAAGATTCGAAAGATACAAAAAAATATTTAATAAACTATTTAAAAACTAGCTTCTATTATAATGACCTTTTAGCTGTATATCTAGCTTACAATTATTTTATAGAAGGAGAAAAAGATGAGCTTTTAGATCTAAATATAAGATTACAGGCTCAAAAAAGCCAAAAAGAGTTAAGGGAAGCTTCAGAGAAGTTAGGCTCAAGACTTATATCGACAGTTCATAAGATGGACATATCTATGCCAGAACAATACTATGACTACTTAGATTATCATAAGAAAAATGACATTATCATCCATCACTCAGTCGCCTATGCTCTAATTACAGTAAGTCTTGATATTGATTTGACCGCATCTCTTTTGAGTTTTGCATTTAATATGGCACAGAATCTAGTGATTACAGCGGTTAAGACAGTACCTATCAGCCAGTTTGATGGGCAGAAAATCTTATATGAACTATATGACTTGATAATAGATTTAGTTACAAAGATAGATAAATTGGATGAGGAGTATTATTTTACTTCATATCCAGGTGTAGAAGTTGCTTCAATGCAACATGAAGTATTATATTCAAGACTTTATATGTCTTAGGGAGGCTTATGGATTACGTAAAAATTGGTGTCGCAGGCCCTGTTGGTTGCGGCAAGACACATTTGATAGAAAAACTAGTAGAAGAATTCAAAAAAGATTATAAGGTTGCTGTAGTTACTAATGATATATATACAGAAGAAGATGCAAACTACCTAAAAGATCAGGGGATTCTTGAAAGAGATAGGATAAGAGGAGTAGAAACTGGAGGATGTCCTCATACAGCCATAAGAGATGATGTTTCTATGAACCTTGAAGCTTGTGAGGATTTAGTCAGAAATTTTAAGGATATAGAAATAATCTTTATCGAAAGTGGTGGAGACAATCTATCAGCAACCTTTAGTCCTGACCTTGCAGATGCCACCATCTTTGTAATAGATGTAGCTGCAGGTGGGGATATACCAAGAAAAGGAGGCCCAGGAATTTTAAGATCAGACCTTCTTATCATAAACAAAAAAGATTTAGCTCCTTATGTTGGCGTTGACCTTGAGGCTATGAGAAAGGATACCCTAGCCCAAAGAGGAGAACGTCCATTTATCTTTACTAATATCAAAAATGGCGATGGCCTTAATGAGGTCTATGACTGGATAAGAAAGCAAGTCTTATTAGAAGATTTAAAATAATGAAAAAAACATACGCAAGAGCCAGCAGATTATATTTAGAGTTTGAAAATAAGGATGATACAACAATCCTAAAAGATATTTACAATTCTCCACCATTCTTAGTCATGCACACCTTCAAATACGGTAACTTTACCAAGGCTATGATTATGAGCTCAAGCCCAGGTATCTTGGAAGGCGATAGGCAAGAAGAAAGATTTTATGCAAAAAAAAATAGCAAGGTCTTGCTTTCTTCTCAATCATACGAAAAAGTTTATAAGATGAACGAGGATTCTTTCGCAAGTCGTAAGGTCGAAATTCGTGGAGAAGAAAAATCTGACTTTATTTTTAAACTTTTACCCATGATTCTCTACAAGGATGCAGATTTTAGGGAGGATATCAAGGTAGATTTAGAAAAAGATGCTAGGCTTATTTTTTCTAACTGCTTTGTAGCTGGTAGAATTGGTAGGGGAGAAAGCTTTGAATTTAAAAGCTACAAGACTAATCTAGATATAAACCTTGATGGCAAACTTATCTACACCGAAAAAAACCTCATAAGGCCAAGAGAACAAAATATAAATGAACTTGGTTTAATGGAAGGCTATGACCACTTTTTGTCAATGGTTGCTATAAATTTTTCCGATGAAAATAATCTAGGCGAGATTCGCAATATAATTGATAAGCACAGTTTAAAGAGAGGACTAAAAGGTGGGGCAAGTTGCAGCTTTAGAAATGATATTCAAATTAGAATTTTGGGCAAGATGGGACAGGATTTAATAGAATGTGAAAAAGAAATAATAGATTATTTAATTGAAAAAGGGGGAAGGATATGCATTTAGTACCAAAAGATATTGAACGCTTGATGATATTTACAGCTGGAGAAGTTGCCAGAAAGCGTAAAGAACGTGGACTTAAATTAAACTATCCTGAAGCAGTCGCTCTAATCAGTGCCGAGCTTTATGAGATGGCTCGTGATGGCAAGACTGTTTCAGATTTGATGCAAGAAGGCAGGAAGATTCTAACAAGGGATGATGTCATGGAAGGTGTCCCTGAAATGATTAAGGATGTACAAATAGAAGCCACATTTCCTGATGGAACCAAGCTTGTAACAGTTCATCAACCAATAGTGTAGGAGGCAAAAATGATTCCAGGTGAAATTTTTTATAAAGATGAAGATTTAATTTTAAATGAAGATTTCGAAGCTATTGAAATAGAAGTAACAAATACTGGAGATAGGGCCGTACAAATCGGTTCTCATTTTCATTTTTTTGAAGTGAATAGATTTTTGAAATTCAATCGTAGCATGGCCTTTGGCAAAAAACTAGACATCCCTGCAGGAAATGCTATTAGATTTGAACCAGGTCAAACCCATAGGGTTAGATTAATTGATATCGGCGGAAATGGAAGGGTCATCGGCTTTAACGGACTCACAAATGGTGTAGCCCATGATATAAAAAAAGAGGAAGCCATGAAAAACCTAATTCAAAAAGGCTATGCTAATATTAATAGTGATGGGGAGGAATAGATGTCATTTAAAATCTCAAGAGAAAAATACGGGTCTATGTATGGGCCAACTACAGGCGATAAAGTTAGACTAGCAGATACAAATATTATAATAGAAATAGAAAAAGATTATGCAATTTATGGAGATGAATCAATCTTTGGTGGTGGTAAGACTGTAAGAGATGGAATGAATCAATCTTCAACTGAAAGCTATGCCTCAGGAACTTGTGATACAGTAATTACAAATGCGATTATCCTAGACTATACTGGTATCTACAAGGCAGATATAGGAATTAGGGATGGTATTATTACAGGAATAGGAAAATCTGGAAACCCAGATATGAATGATAATGTCAACCCCGGTCTTGTAATAGGGGCAAGCACTGAAATTATCTCAGGCGAAAATAAAATCGTAACTGCTGGAGCAATTGACACTCACGTTCATTTCATATCAGCCGATCAAGCAAACACTGCCCTTGCAGGAGGAACTACTACCCTAATCGGTGGTGGAACAGGACCTGCTGATGGGACAAATGCTACAACCTGTACTCCTGGTCCTAACCACCTAGAAGCCATGCTAAAATCAGTCGAAGGATATCCAGTAAATGTAGGACTTTTAGGTAAGGGTAACTGCTCAAGCAAAGAGCCCCTTTATGAACAAATAAAAGCAGGAGCTTGTGGCCTGAAGATTCACGAAGATTGGGGAGCAACAAGAGCCGTTATAAATTCCAGCCTTGAAGTTGCTGATGAGTACGATATTGCAGTTGCTATCCATACCGACACCCTTAACGAAGGCGGTACAATTGAAGATACCCTAGATGCTATTGGTGGTAGAGCTATACATTTCTTCCATACTGAAGGAGCAGGAGGAGGACATGCACCAGATCAAATAGTTGCAGCAGGCTTTAACAATGTCTTTCCAGCATCAACAAATCCAACTATGCCTTTTACCATAAACACATCAGATGAGCACTTGGATATGGTTATGGTTTGCCACAATCTTGACAAAACCATAGAAGAAGATGTAGCCTTTGCTGACTCAAGGATTAGACCGGAAACAATAGCTGCAGAAGATGTCCTCCAAGATATGGGGGTATTCTCAATAATGTCTTCAGACTCTCAAGCCATGGGCAGGATTGGCGAAGTTGTCATGAGAACATGGCAAACAGCATCAAAGATGAAGGACCAACGTGGAGCCCTCAAAGAAGATGAAGGAAATAATAACGATAACTTTAGGGCCAAAAGATATGTAGCCAAATACACTATAAATCCCGCCATAGCCCATGGAGTATCTGAATATATTGGTTCAATCGAAGTCGGTAAACGTGCAGATCTTGTCCTTTGGGAGCCAAAATTCTTTGGAGTTCGTCCAAAACAAATACTAAAAAATGGTCTAATAATAATGGCACCGTCAGGAGATCCAAACGCATCCATACCAACACCACAACCTGTAATATACAGAAGAATGTATGCGGCCATTGGTGGAGGAATCGGTAATTCTTGTATTACCTTTGTCTCAAAATCTGCCTATGAATCAGGCATAAAAGAAAAACTAGACCTAAAAAGAATGGTACTACCTGTTCATAATTGTAGAAACATCGGCAAAAAAGATATGAAACTAAACTCCGAAACTCCAAACATCAAGGTAGACCCAGAAACTTA
>NZ_CAMXYR010000069.1 GCF_947253225.1 uncultured Anaerococcus sp.
AGATGAGCGCAATAGTCTCGTGGGCTCGGAGATGTGTATAAGAGACAGCTAAAAATAAAGAGAAATTCTGATAAAAATTAGAAATAACTATTGACTTCTGTTATATAAATCAGTATACTAATATATATCGCAAGTTCAAATAAATAGAAAAGGAGGAAAAATATGAGAAAGATGTATGTTGATGCTGAAGAAGTCAGCAAAGATTGGGGAGTTTCAAAACCCAAAGCATACAAAATGATAAAAGAATTAAATGAGAGAATGCTAAAAGACAATCCGAACCTGATAGTGATTGCAGGTAAGGTTAATCGAAAATTTTATGAAGAAAACTGTTATGGTCAAACGAAAGAAGTATAGGAGGTGATGATGTGTCAGCCAGCAAGGATAAAGAAAGAGGCACATGGAAAATCTATTTAAGGTATGTTGATTGGCAAGGAGTAAAACAAATCCATACAAAACGTGGATTTGCTACAAAGAGAGAGGCATTGGAATATGAAAGGGAGTTTTTAGCAAGTAAGTCGAGAGATTTGAATATGCTTTTTGAATCCTTTGTTGAAATCTATTTGAGCGATTTAAAGCCAAGAATTAAATACAACACTTATTTGACAAAGGTTCATATTATAGAAACGAAAATAATACCTTACTTTGCCAAGAAATCTATAGCTGAAATAACAGCTCCAGATATTTTACAGTGGCAAAATGAATTGCTTAAAAAGTCAGATGGTGAGGGGAAACAATATTCTCAAACTTACTTAAGAACGATTCAAAATCAACTAAATGCGATTCTTAACCATGCCAATAAATATTACGGTTTAACAAGCAACCCTGTTCATAAAACTACTAAGATGGGAAAAGCGAAAGCACAGGAAATGTTATTTTGGACTAAAGAGGAATATGAAAAATTTGCTGAAAGTGTTAAGAGCAAACCTGCCTCATACTATGCTTTTGAGATACTTTATTGGTGCGGTATTAGAGAAGGTGAATTGCTTGCACTTACAAAAGACGATTTTGATCTTGAGAAGAAAACTCTAACTATTAGTAAATCATTTCAAAGGTTAAAAGGAAAAGATTACATTACATCTCCTAAGACAGAAAAAAGCAATAGAGTAATTCAATTACCACAATTTCTATGTGATGAAATGTCAGACTTCTTTGGGATGTTTTATCATTTGGATTCAAAGGAGAGACTATTTAATTTTACAAAATCATATTTACATCATGAAATGGATAGAGCTTGTAAGTTATCAGGAGTAAAACGAATTAGAGTTCATGATTTAAGACATTCTCATGTTGCTTATTTGATAGAGCAAGGTTTTTCTCCGGTGGTAATTGCAGAAAGATTAGGTCATGAAAGTATCTCAATAACCTTAAATTATGCACATTTATATCCGTCAAAGCAGTTGGAAATCATTGAAATGATAGAGAAAGAAAGGAATTAAATTTATTAAGATGAGTAAGATATTTAAAAGAGAAAGTCTACAAACAAAAGGTAGAAAACTGAAAGTCGATAAAAATAGAAAAAGAAATATTATAGTGAATTTCAGAATGTCTCCAGAAGAAAAAAGTTTATTGGAAGAGAAAATAGTATTATCAGGATTAAACAAACAGGATTATATGATTCAAATGAGTATAAATCATAAAGTTGAGGTATTTGGAAATATAAGAGTGTTTGATGAACTGAAAACGAAACTGAAAATGCTTGAAGAATATTTTAAAAATGTTAATTTGGACTGCGATATTGAAGAAAATAAGCTTGAACTTTTGGCATATATTCTGGAAATGTTTGAAACGATGAATAGAAATAAAAATGACTCTACCTACTGCAATAGATAGAGTCAAGAAGCAACCTGATAAGATTGCAACTCTTAAAAATATTTTATCAGTTTGTACTTCTATCATCAACACAATTATGGAGGTAAAAAATGATAAATAAAGAAACATATATTAACAATATTCCACAGGAATTAAAAGACTGCAAGCAATGGTTATGGTTTAAAATTTATCATAACAAAGATAAAAAGGGTAATGCAAAAGCTGTAAAAATCCCAATCAGTCCAATCACTTGTGAAGCAAATGAATGGAATAAAAAAGAGAACTGGACAGATTTTGAAACTGCCTTAGATGGCTTAGAAAAAGCGGTTGTGATGGTCTATCGTTTGTTTTAACTGAAGATGATCCGTTTGTCTGTATTGATTTAGATAATGTTAAGGACAGCTTTGAGGATGTGCGAGACATCATAAGTGATTTTGGCGAAACATATAAGGAAATTTCCGTATCGGGAAACGGAGTCCACATATTTGCCAAGGGAAGAATTCATAAGAACATCAACAATCAAGCTGATCGTTTTGAAATGTATAAATCAAATAAGTGCATTGCTATGACCGGTGATGTCATAGGAACTTGCACAGAAGTAAAGAATGAACAATATAAGTTAAACCTTTACTATGAAAAATATGCCATTAAAGAAACGATTAGAGAGCAAATTTTCTACTATAAAAATATAAATAGTGATGTGCCGGATATTGAAGTGATTTTAAAGGCAATGTATATGACTAATCGCAAAGGCAGAGAGATTTTTAGAGGCAAATATTCCACAGGCAATGCAAGCAAAGACGATTTTCAATTGCTTCTTATCTTAAACAGCTTTACACATGGAAATGCAGATTTAATGCTTGAGATCTTCCTGAAATCATCATTGAACCGAATGGGTGATATGAGTAAAAGAAGAAATGAGGCAGCATATATTAAATACTTAAATCAAAGTATTCAGAAGGCACAGGAAGTCGGCGGAACGAATTATTGGGATTATAACTATCATAGAAAAAATAAGGAGGAGATTCGTTGAAAGCCTATACGATAAACACTGAGTTTGATACCTCTGATAAGTATATCGTTGATAATATTATTGCAAGAAAAAGCATTACATTGATTGTAGCTTCTCCTAAAAAAGGCAAAACTGCATTAGGATTAAATCTTGGTATTTGTATAAACGAAGGAATTGATTTTCTTGAAAATAATGTAAAAAAAACAAAGGTTGTTTACTATTGCAATGAACTCTCGGGTAAACTTATTCAAGAAAGAATTAAGAGATTAGATATACCTTGTTCAAACACTATGAAATTTTATGAAGGCACAAGTTATGTAGACTTTGGTGAGTTTGAAAGAATTATAAAATCTGATGTTGAATTGGGCTATGAGGTGTTCGTAGTTGATACATTTTCTAAGATAAAATATGACAGAAAATATAATGCTAATGATTACAATGATACCTATGAGGTTATGGCAAAGTATTATGAGCTTATAGAAAAATATGGTTGCACTTTTATTATGATGTATCACACAAAAAAGGATTCATCTATCAAAAGTGTGAGTGAAAAAGTGATAGGTTCTCAAGCGTTATCCGGTTCAGTAGACACTATAATAGCTATAAATAAATCATCGGAATTTGATACAGAGTTTAGCTTGGATGTAACCAGTAGGCTTTTTGAATCAAGGGTATATCAAGTAAAAATTCATCCGTCAAAAAAGATATTGGAGTTAGATAAAATAGATCCGATTGAAATGCTGGAACCGTCCATTCAAAGATTAGTTCAACTTATGCCTAAATTAAAAGAAATAGAAGGAACAATAGTTGATATTTGCTCAAAGATAAAATTAGAGATAGAGAGTCCGCAACAATTCGGCAAGACCTTAAATCGTAATAAAGATATTCTCAGAAAAAATGGAATCAGCATTAAAATGAAGCGAGGAAAAAACAACAATAACTATCAAGTTAAATATAATTCAGAGGATGTGATTTATTAAAATGCCGTTCAAACCGTTCGTACCGTTTGATGTTTCATGTGTAAGGGAATGTCGTGCGGTATGAACGGTGCAAACGGTAATTGAAGAATCTACATCTATTTTTTCTGTGCAAGTTAAAGACTAATTTATAAAAATTATGAATTACATGTTGATAGCAAGCATATACTTTTTGACCACACCCAAAAAGTAGGCTTGAAATTTGATAACTCAAATTTGAAATATTTAGGGAGAACCCTAAGACCCCGAAGAAGAAAGGAGTGATGAAAAATGTCAAAGAGTGTTAATCGAAAAAATAATTACACTGTTCATTTTATGATAAATGAAGATGATATGAAAGAACTTAACAGAAGATTTGCTTTGACCAATTTTAAGAGCAAAAGAGAGTTTTATAGAGACAGTATTTTCAAGAATAGAATTATTAGCATTGATTTATCCGGTAAGTTTAGAAAAGAACTGCGAGAACTTTCTTCCCTTGTCAGTCGTAACTCAGTGAACCTGAATCAGATTGCAAAGGCAGCAAACAGTACAGGAGCTATTTATAAAGATGATATTGAAAGTATCAAGAAAGCCTTGCAGCGAGAACTACTTTTTTTATCAGGATTTAGAGAAAAAGTTTCGGACTATATTATCAATGAGGCAATAAGCTGATGGCAGTTACAAAGATACATCCGATTAAAACAACACTTAAAAAAGCCATAGACTATATCTGTAATGGTGATAAAACCGATGATGAAATCTATGTTACAACACACCTGTGTAGCAGAGAAAATGCTCATAAGGAATTTGAACTTACTAAGAAACAATTTAACTCAAGAACAAAGACCTTAGCACATCATTTGATTCAATCTTTTGTTCCGGAAGAAGTTAGCTTTGAAGAAGCACATCAAGTTGGAATTGAGTTATGTGAAAAGATTTTAGGCGGGAAATATGAATATGTTTTAGCAACACATATAGACAAAGACCATATTCATAATCATATCATTTTTAATTCCATAGATGTGGACGAGGGCAAGGTTTATCATTCTTATTACGGCTCCTATACGAATATCAGAAATCAAAGCGACAAGCTATGTAAGGAGCATAATTTATCTGTCATCGACCAAGAAATACAAAAGGAAATCAACGAGATTAAGCGAAGAAAGTTTGTGAATTGGTATGACTGGAATGAGGATAAAAAAGGTAAAAGTTATAAATCAAGACTTCAATTTGATATGGATAGAGTAATTCAAAAAGCAATAAGCTGGGAACATTTTCTTAAAATAATGGAACAATATGGATATGAAATTAAGTTTGGAAAGTATATTGCTTTCAAACAGAAAAATCAGCAGAGATTTACAAGAGCGAAAACCATAGGGGATAATTACACAGAAGAAAAAATCAAAGAAAGAATCCGAAATAAAGACAAAGATCTGGGCAATATCATAGACATTAAGAACAACGATAAAGCAAATTCCAGCAAAGGATATGAGCATTGGGTGACAAAGCATAATCTTAAAACAGCGGCTTCAACGCTGGTTGAGATTAGAAACAAAGGCTTTAAGTCAATGGTAGAATTAGAGCGTGGCATTAGTCGAATAGCCAATGAAAAGAATGAACTAAGACAGGAATTTGATAAACTTTCAAGGGAACAAAAGAGGATGAAGGAAGTTGTTAAACATATTCAAATCTGTATCAGTAAAAGAGAACATTATGAAGGCTACCGAAAAAATCCAAACGACAAGATTTATATGATGATGAACAGAAAAGATGTGGAAGCCTATCAGAAGTCTTATGAAGAAATAAATATTTTTCTGAAGCAATTTCCGCACTTGAGACATGTTGTAGCAGGAGAGTTAAAGACAAAATCAAGTAAAAATCTTTTCAGGAAATTAAATGAGCATTCTAAAGAGTTAAAAGCTAAACAAGAGGTGATAATCAAGAAACATAATTCATTAGCATCACAGTATGATGAATTGGAGCATTTGAAAGTTAATATGAATGATTATCTCGGTAGGTATAAAACTGAAAAGAAAAAGGAATCAGTTATTGGTACAATTAAGAATCATAGAAGAAAAATAGATAAAACAATTGATCATAGTCATAATATAAATAACGATATGGAGTTATAGAGATACATGGAGAGTATTATAGAAGATACTCTCCGTTTTTGATGCAATTAGCATCTGATTTTTTGCTGAAAACCTGGAAAATTTGCGTAAAATATGCTATAATGTCTACTAAATAGATTAAAATGTGGCAAGGAGGAATAAAGATGGCAAGTCTTAATGTTACTGATGTAATAAAAGAATTAGATATTTCTAAGTCATATTTATATAAATTAATAGATAAAGAAAATATTTTAATTCCCAGAAGTGATACAGGAAGATACTTTTGGGATGAAAATACAGTTGAAACTATAAAAAAAGTTTTGAATACAGGTAGTTTACAAGATGAGGATGACACAGATTTTTTAATATCTAAATTAGGATTAAAGCAGTCATTTATAAATAATAGACGATATTTAGGAAATAAATATTCTCTTTCTGATTTTATAAGAAAAACAGTTGATGAAAATTGCAAAGGTGTAAATATTGTCATTGACATATTTAGTGGAACCGGTGCAGTTGCGAATACTTTTAAGGATAAAATGATTATCACAAATGATTTACTGTATAGTAATTATATTTCCAATTATGCATTTTTTGGATATGAAAAATATTCAAGTAAAAAGATAATTGAGCTTATATACGACTATAATCAAGTTAAAACAAAAGAAAATAATTATATGCGAGAAAATTTTGCAGATACATTCTTTTCTGCTGATGATTGTAGCAAGATAGGATATATAAGAGCCTGTCTCTTATACACATCTCCGAGCCC
>NZ_CAMXYR010000070.1 GCF_947253225.1 uncultured Anaerococcus sp.
AACATACTTTAATGTATAATAGATTTATATAGAATTAATTAGAGAAATGTTTTAGCTTAAATAATATGTATGCAGGTATAGTAGGCTGAGATTTTGTCAAAAGTAATTAAAGGAGAAGAGATGTATAGGAAAGATTCGGCAAGATGGATTAAAAATCTTGATTTTATTTTCTTAGACATGCTATGTTTACAAATAGCATATATTTTAGCCTATTGTATAAGTGGTTATGGTTTCAATCCCTACAATCAAACCATTTATCGAAACATAGCTGTAGTTATAGAATTGATAGATTTATTAGTAATATTCGTTTATGGAACATTTAATTCATTATATAATAGGGGATATTATGTTGAATTTGCAGTGACATTCAAACATGCTATGTTTGTTGGTGGTCTACAAATTCTGTACCTATTTATGCTACAAGAAGGACAAAACTTTTCTAGACTTAGTCTTCTTCTAACATATATGATCTATACAGTCTTAACCTATCTCGTAAGGGTATATTACAAAAAACACAAAAATCGTGATATCAACGAAGAGAAAAAAACTAGACTCCTACTTGTAACAAATGAGAAAGAAGCTTTAAGCCTAGTTAGAGATATCAAAAATAAGGCTCATATCAGGTATGTAATAACTGGTCTGGTAATAATAGATAAGAATATGCTAGGAGATAGCATAGAAGGAATAGAAGTTGTAGCTAGTGCGGATTCAGTGGCAAATCATGTTTGCCAAGAGTGGATTGACGAAGTACTAGTAGTTCTTTCTAATGACATGGCTTATCCAAAAAAATTAATAGATAGCTTAGTAGAAACAGGAGTCACTGTACATTACAATGTAAGAAATATCGTTCAAGAACCAGGTAAAAAGCAGTTTGTCGAAAGACTAGGTGACTATGTTGTAATAACTACTAGTGTAAACTATGTTTCATCTAGACAAGTGTTGATTAAAAGAGCTATGGATATATTCATAGGTCTTGTAGGTTGCTTATTTACAGGTCTTCTGTGTATCATAATAGGACCTATAATTTATTTTACTTCACCCGGACCAATATTTTTCAAACAAGACCGTGTAGGTAGAAATGGTAAAGTATTTAAGATGTATAAGTTTAGAAGCATGTACATGGATGCAGAAAAAAGAAAAGCTGAACTTATGAAAAAAAACCAATACGGAGATGCTAGGATGTTTAAGCTAGACTTTGATCCTCGTATTATTGGAAATAAAATGTTACCTGATGGAACAAAGAAAAAGGGCATAGGAGACTTTATAAGAAAAACAAGCATTGACGAGTTCCCTCAATTTTTCAATGTCCTAAAAGGAGACATGTCAATAGTAGGAACAAGGCCTCCACTACTATCAGAAACTGCCCTATACGAGCCTCATCACAGGGTAAGGCTTGCAATAAAGCCTGGTATTACAGGAATGTGGCAAGTAAGCGGAAGAAGTAACATCACAGACTTTGAAGAAGTAGTAAAACTTGATCGAAAATATATAGAGAATTGGAACATAGGATTAGATTTCAAGATACTTTTGAAGACATTTTTGGTTGTCTTTAAAAGAGATGGGTCTAAGTAAGTAAAGGAGTAGAGATGAAAGGTATTATTTTAGCAGGCGGTTCAGGTACAAGATTATATCCATTAACAACGGTAACATCTAAGCAGCTTTTGCCAGTATATGACAAACCAATGATATATTATCCTATGTCAGTTTTGATGAATGCTGGAATTAGAGAGATACTTATTATCTCTACACCAGAAGATACACCAAGATTTGCGGAGCTACTTGGTGATGGAAGTGATTTTGGTGTTACACTTAGCTACGCAGTCCAAGAAAGTCCTGATGGCTTGGCTCAAGCTTTTATCATTGGTGAAGACTTTATTGGAAATGATCCAGTTGCAATGATATTAGGTGATAATATCTTTGCTGGTAATGGGTTAAATGAGAGATTAAAAGACGCGGTAAAAAATGCTGAAGAAGGGAAAGGGGCCACAGTTTTTGGATACTATGTGGATGATCCAGAGCGTTTTGGTATCGTAGAATTTGATAATGATGGTAAAGCGATATCTATAGAAGAAAAACCCAAAAAACCAAAGAGCAATTATTGCGTAACAGGCTTGTATTTTTATGATAATGAAGTTGTAAAATATGCTAAAAGTCTAAAGCCAAGTCCTAGGGGTGAACTAGAAATAACTGACCTAAACAGGATATATCTAGAAAATAATAAGCTAAATGTAGAACTTTTAGGTCAAGGATTCACTTGGCTTGATACTGGCACTCATGAATCACTTGTAGAAGCTACCAATTTTGTAAAAACAATAGAAGACCATCAACATAGAAAAATTGCTTGTCTCGAAGAAATAGCCTATCTCAATGGTTGGATATCCAAAGATGAAGTAATGAAAGTATATGAGATATTCAAGAAGAACCAATATGGTCAGTATCTTAAAGACGTTCTTGATGGAAAATATAAGGATCAATTACATTAATAAAAAGAGGGAATAATGAAAATAGTAGTAACTGGTGGAGCAGGTTTTATAGGAAGTAATTTTATATTTTATATGTTAGAAAAATACCCTTATTATGAAATAATATGCATCGATAAACTAACATATGCAGGAAACTTATCAACCCTAAAACCTGTAATGGATAATGAAAAATTCAAGTTTTATAAGACTGATATATGCGATAGAGATGCAATATACAAATTATTTGAAGAAGAAAAACCTGATATAATAGTAAACTTTGCGGCAGAAAGTCACGTAGATAGATCTATTGAAAACCCTGAAGTATTCCTAGATACAAATATAATTGGGACAGCAGTACTTATGGACGCTTGTAACAAATTTGGAATAGAAAGGTTTCACCAAGTAAGTACAGATGAGGTTTATGGTGATTTACCGTTAGATAGACCAGATTTATTATTTACAGAAAAAACACCGATTCACACTAGCTCTCCTTATAGTTCATCCAAGGCCAGTGCAGACCTATTAGTCCAAGCTTATCATAGAACCTATGGCCTACCAATCACCATAAGTCGTTGCTCAAACAATTATGGACCTTACCAATTCCCGGAAAAGCTTATACCACTAATTATAGCAAATGCCTTGTCAGAAAAACCATTACCAGTATATGGAAAAGGATTAAACGTTCGTGATTGGTTATATGTAGATGATCATTGCTCAGCAATAGATAAAATAATCCATGACGGAAAAGACGGAGAAGTTTATAATGTCGGTGGACACAACGAGATGAAAAATATCGATATAGTTAAACTTATCTGTAAAGAACTTGGAAAATCAGAAGACTTAATAACATACGTTACAGACAGAAAAGGTCACGATATGCGCTATGCAATAGATCCTACAAAAATTCATAATGACCTTGGCTGGCTACCAGAAACAAAATTTCAAGATGGCATTAAAAAGACAATAAAATGGTATTTAGATAATAAAAAATGGTGGGAAGAAATAATTTCTGGAGAATATCAGAACTATTACAAAAAAATGTACGAAAATAGATAATGGAGAAATACAAATGAATGTATTTGTAACAGGAGTGGCAGGACAGCTTGGCCATGATGTGATGAACGAGCTTTACAAAAGAGGACACCAAGCAATTGGGTCAGATATTTCAGAAAAATATTCAGGAATAAATGATGATAGTCCAGTTGTAAATATGCCCTATGTTTCACTGGATATAACCGACAAAGAAAAAGTGGAAAAAGTTTTAACGGAAATAAAACCAGATGCCATAGTTCATTGTGCAGCTTGGACAGCAGTCGATCTTGCAGAAGAAAAAGAAAATATAGAAAAAGTTAGAAAAATAAATTCCTATGGAACAGAAAACATAGCGAAAATATGCAAAAAAATAGATGCAAAAATGCTTTATTTATCAACAGATTATATTTTTGACGGAGAAGGAAAAACTCCTTGGCAAGCAGATTGTAAAGAATATAAACCATTAAATATTTACGGACAAACAAAACTTGAAGGCGAAGAATTTGTAAGAAAATACCTAGAAAAATTTTTCATAGTTAGAATTGCCTGGGTTTTTGGAGTAAACGGAAATAATTTTATAAAAACCATGCTAAAACTTGCAAAGACTTACGACAATTTAAAAGTTGTTTCAGATCAAATAGGAACACCAACCTACACTTATGATTTGGCAAGATTGTTGGTAGATATGATAGATTCAGAAAAATACGGAACATATAATGCTACAAACGAAGGCGGATATATTTCATGGTACGATTTTGCGTGTGAAATATTCAGACAAGCAGGATGTAAAATAAAAGTAGATCCAGTTTCAACAAAAGAATATGGACAATCAAAAGCAAAAAGACCATACAACAGCAGACTAGATAAATCAAAATTAATAAAAGAAGGCTTTAAACCATTGCCAAGATGGCAAGATGCATTAGAAAGATATTTAAAATTAGTAGAATATTAAAAGGATAAAAAATGGGACAAATCAAAGTAAGCAAACTTCCAATAGAAGGATTGTATATAATAGAACCAACAGTTCATGGAGATGACAGGGGATATTTTATGGAAACCTACAATCAAAATGATATGAAAGAAGCGGGTTTAGATATGAATTTTGTACAAGATAATCAAAGTATGAGTACAAAAGGAGTCCTAAGAGGCCTACACTTTCAAAAAGAATTTCCTCAAGGAAAACTTGTAAGAGTAATAAAAGGAAGAGTTTTTGATGTAGCAGTAGACCTAAGAAGAGAAAGCAAAACTTTTGGAAAATGGTATGGTCTGGAACTTACAGAAGAAAATAAAAAGCAATTTTATATATCAGAAGGCTTTGCCCATGGATTTCTAGTGTTAAGCGATATAGCTGAGTTTTGTTACAAAGTAACAGACTTCTACCATCCAGGCGATGAAGGTGGCCTAGCTTGGAATGATCCAGATATAGGCATAGAATGGCCAGAACTTATAGGAGATTACAAGGGTTCAGCTTTAGCTGATGGATATGAATTATTAGATGGCACTAAGTTGAACTTATCTGATAAAGATCAAAAGTGGTTGGGAATAGAAGATACTTTTAAGTTTTAGAAATTGGGAAAATATGAATCAAGATAAAAATGTACAAAATGTTTTTCTCATAGGGGCAAAAAGCTTAGGAGCTTATGGCGGATATGAAACATTTGTATATAAGCTAACAGAATATCATCAAAATAATAAAAACATAAAATACCATGTAGCATGTAAAGCTAATGGCGAGGGATTTATGGATGAAACAAAGCTTGATGGTGCTAAAAAGCTATCTAAAAATGAATTCGAATTTCATAATGCAAGATGCTTTAAAATACCAATACCACAAATTGGTCCAGCCCAGGCAATTTATTATGATGTTTCAGCATTAAATGAGTGTATAAAATATATTAAAGCTAATAATATAAGTAACCCTATTGTTTATATAATGGCATGTAGAATCGGACCGCTTGCTAAGCATTTTTATAAAAAAATTCACAAACTAGGTGGCAAAGTTTATCTAAATCCAGATGGACATGAATGGATGAGGGCAAAATGGTCAGCTCCCATTAGAAAATATTGGAAGATATCAGAATCAATGATGGTTAAGTGGTCAGACCTTGTAATTTGTGACTCAATAAATATAGAAAAATATATTCACAAATCCTATGATGGAAAAGGAATAAGGGGTGGGAATCCAAAAACAACTTATATAGCATACGGAGCAGATCTTACTCCTAGTAAATTAAAAGATGATGATCCAAAACTTTTAAATTGGTATGCCGATAAAGGATTATCTAAAAAGGATTACTATTTAGTTGTAGGACGATTTGTACCAGAAAATTCATTTGAAATAATGATTCGTGAATTTATGAAAAGTAAAAGTAAAAGAGATTTTGCCCTAATAACAAATGTAAATGACAAATTTTTAAATGAGTTGGAAGAAAGATTACACTTTAAAAAAGATCCAAGAATTAAATTTGTTGGGACAGTGTATGACCAAGAACTTCTTAAAAAAATAAGAGAAAATGCTTACGCTTATTTACATGGTCACACTGTCGGCGGAACGAATCCAAGCTTAATAGAGGCTCTAGGCAGCACAGATTTGAATTTATTAGTAGATGTTGGATTTAACAAAGAAGTAGCAGAAGATGCAGCCTTGTATTGGAGCATGGGGGAAGGAAGTCTTTCTGATTTGATAAACAAAGCGGATACTTTATTAATTGATAAAAAAGAGGAGTTTGGTAATAGAGCTAAGAGCAGAGTAATAGATAAGTATAGCTGGGATTATATATGTAAAAAATATGATGATGTTTTTTTGGATAATAGGTGATTTTGTGGATATAATTGAGATATTTAAAAAACAAGGTGGATTTAATTTAATTAAACGATATTTTCATGGACGTGTATTATTAACAGCTATTAACCAATTT
>NZ_CAMXYR010000071.1 GCF_947253225.1 uncultured Anaerococcus sp.
GAGCATCGCCTTGCCAAGGCGAGGGTCGCGAGTTCGAATCTCGTCATCCGCTCCATTATTTTTTGGCGCCATAGCCAAGTGGTAAGGCAGAGGTCTGCAACACCTTTACCCTCAGTTCAAATCTGAGTGGCGCCTCCAGTTTGTCCTCCTAGGAGGACTTTTTTTGTGAGTTTTTAGGAGACTATATGTTAGTTATAAGCAATAAGGCAAGTGATTATTTTAAGGAATTTTTGGAAAATGAAGGAATTTCTTATCTTTTAAGTAAGGACAACCCTAACTTAGATCCTAGAATTGCCGACCATCCAGATCTTTCTCTTTTTGTTTTAGATGAGGAAAATATTGTTGTGGCAAGTGAGGTTTATGATTATTATAGGGAAAATATCAAGGGAAAAAACCTCATTAGAGGAGGAGAGGTGGCTGGGAAATATCCCAAGGATGCTATTTACAACCTTGTAAGGTTTGAAAATTATTATATCCACAATTCTCATACTGAGGAAAATATAGTCAAGTTTTTTAGGGAAAATCATGTTGAAAATTTAATAGTTAATCAAGGTTATACAAGATGTTCTACTATAGTTCTAAATTATTGCCTTCTTACCAGCGACTATGGAATTTATAAGAGTCTTAAAGATGAGGTCAAAATAAGGATCATAGAAGAAGATAAGATTTACTTAGATGGTTTTGATAAGGGATTTATCGGAGGAGCTTGTGGACTTTATGGTAATAAGTTGATATTTACTGGAGATATTAGCAAACACAAGTCCTATGATGTTATTTTAGGGGAAGCAAAAAAAGAAGGTGTTGAGATTAGGTATCCTCAAGGAGACCTTGTCGATTTGGGTTCGCTTTTGCAAATATAATTTTTAAGGTATAGTCCCATGACTGGGGCTTTTTTATTGGTGAAATTATCGTATAATTTTATTAGAGTAAAGAAAAAAGAGAGGAAAAGATGAATATTGTAAAACCATCAACAATTGCTGGAGTAATGGAACTATTACCAAAAGACCAGTTAGTTTTTGATAAAATCAAGGGAATTATTGAAGATACTTATAAAAAATACCAATTTATGCCGATTGATACTCCCGTTATTGAGAAAAATGAAATTCTTTTTGCCAAGGGTGGGGGAGAAACTGAAAAGCAAATCTATGAGATTGCCTCTGATTCGAAAGATATGAGTTTAAGGTTTGACCTTACAGTACCTCTTGCAAGATATGTAGCTGAGCACTTCCAAGATTTGAACTTCCCTTTTAAGCGTTACCACATCGGCAAGGTCTATAGGGGAGAGAGAAACCAAAAGGGCAGGTACAGGGAGTTTTACCAGTGTGATATAGATATAATAGGTCATAACAGTCTTGCTATCTATAATGATGCCCTTCTACCTAGGGTTATTTATGAGATATTTGAGAAGTTGGATTTTCCTCAAGTAACTTTTAAGATTAACAATAGGAAGCTATTAAATGGATTTTTCAAAAGTCTCGGAATAGAGGATACTACTGATGTTTTAAGGACTATTGATAAGAAAGATAAGATAGGGCTTGATAAGACCTTTGACGAGCTTATAAAGTTTACTGATGAAAAAAAGGCTAAGACTATAATTGACTTTATTAGTAGCCAAGCGTCAAATAGCGAACTTTTAGAAATGCTAAAAGATTTTTCTGATAATGACTTATTTGTAGAAGGCCTTGATGAACTTACTAAGGTATATAGGTACATGCTTGACCTAGACCTTCCAGATGAAAATATTAAAATAGACCTTGCTATAACTAGGGGGCTTGATTATTATACATCTACAGTCTATGAGACCTTCATAAATGGCTATGAGAAAATTGGCTCAGTTTGTTCAGGTGGAAGGTATGAAGACCTAGCCAATAACTTCTCCAAGCAAAGACTTCCAGGAGTTGGAATGTCGATTGGGCTAACTAGGTTGTTTTACCAACTACAAGACTTGGGATTAATTGATAAGATGAGAGAAAGCTTTACTGAATTTTTAATTATCCCGATGGATGAGTCAGCAAATGAATATGGAATTGAAATCCTAAATAAATTAAGAGCTGAGGGAAAGGATGTCGATATTTATCTCGAAGCTGGCAAGTTTAAGAAAAAGATGACCTTTGCAGATAAGTCTGGGGTTGACCAAGTTATAATTGTAGGCGAAGAAGAGCTACAGAATAGGGAAGTTTCAATCAAAAATATGGAAACTGGAGAGCAAATCACTAAGCCTTTTGATGAAATTTAATTGCCATAAAATTTGAAAAAATTAGGAAAAATTTTAGTTATTTTTCTTAGAAGTGGGTATAAGTAAAATGTAGACATTATATATGGAGGTAATTTTATGAAATTAACACAAACAGTTCAAACAGGTGATTGGAAAGCAGAAAAACACGTTCCTGAACTTGAGTTTGAAAAACTTGAAGGCGGAAAAGTAAAAGTAACAGCTCATGTTGGCGCTGAAATTGCTCACCCAAATACAGATGAGCACCACATTTCTTGGATTAAGGTATTCTTCCAAGCTGAAGGTAGCAAATTCCCAGTAGAAGTTGCTTCTTACCAATTCTCAGCTCATGGCGAAAGTGAAATATTTACAGATCCAATCGCTACAGGCGTATTTAACACAGAAAAAACTGGTACACTTTATGCCCTAAGCTATTGTAATATTCATGGTTTATGGGAAAATTCACTAGAATTAAACTAGGATACTAATAAAAGCAGGTTACGATGACCTGCTTTTTACTTGCGTTTTTTTATTGGTATTATTATCTTTGTTACGTGTTCATTTGGATCTTCAACATCCAAAGGTGATACAAGAAATTCTTCAACAATTGGACCTGCTACCTTGTAGCAATTTTTGTTAATCCATTGGAGCATATGAACAAGTTTTTCCATTATTTCCTTATAGTCTCCGATATAGTAGGAACTAGCTGCTTCGAAACCACCCCAATTTCTGGTAAGTCTACTGTTAAGCCTACCAGCTTCAAGGCTTGATACTTGCATGGCAAACTCAACATCACAATCCTTAGCGAGGAATTGGTCGAGGGGTTTTGAGTGGAAAATCACAAGGATAGAGCCCATCATTTCCAGACCATTTTCTGTGCATTTTTCGTAAATATCTATCCACCTAGAAAGTGTAATATCAGGATGGATGTATTTCTTCATTATTTTCCTAGAATAGACAACAGGATTTTCTTCTATATACTCAATTCTGATAGGAAAGTCATTCTTGTCGAGCTTCTGTATTTCTACTATTTTGCGTGCCCAATCAGCTCTTTCAAATCTTTTGATAGCTATATCACAAGCAACCTTCCTAGCTTGGAGGATTTGAATTTGTTCTTGATAGTTAAGAGATTTTTCCTTAATAAGATTTTCTAAATTTGCAAGAGACCCTGTTTCGAGGGTGTTCTTGAGAGCCTCAATAGAAAAACCAAGGTTTCTAAGCCTTCTTATAATCAAGAGTGTCTTTAAACTATCTTTGGTGTAGTACCTATATCCAGTGGCATTATCTCTATAATTCGGGCAGAATAAACCTATTTTATCATAATATCTTAAAGTCTCCGTAGCTATATTACATAATTTTGAAACTTTGCCTATTGTATAAAATTCATCCACAACCAAGTCTCCTTTAGTGTTATTTACAATAATATACACAAATTTATAAAATTTTCAATTTAATAGGCATAAGAAAAGTCGCCAAAAGATTGGCGACCTAGTATTAAGCCAAAAGATTTAAAACAATCATAGCTACTGGCATCAAAAATACTGTAATGATACCTGCTACTGCGATTGATAATCCTGACATAGCTCCTTGTATTTTACCCATTTGTCTAGCTTGGCTAGTACCCACAGCATGGGCAGCTGTACCTATTGCCACACCTTGGGCAACAGGATCTTCTATCTTACATATTTTCATTATCGCTGGTGCCATAGCAGCACCTACTACTCCTCTAAAGACTACTACCATAGCCGTTAGAGCTACAATTCCGTTATACTCGCTTGTCAAAGATATAGCTATGGCAGTTGTTATTGATTGAGGAACCATTGATGTTATAATTTCCTTATCAAAGCCAAAGGCTTTTGATAACAAGAGCGCCATGGTAACTGAAAAGATTGAACCTAGCAATACACCAACAAAGATTGGAAGAAGATTTGCCTTTAACGAATCAAGGTTGGCATAAAGGTCTAAAATCATAGCAACAGTAGCAGGAGCAATGAAAAAGGCTATTATATCCCCGCCCTTTTTGTATTGGTCATAGGGAATTCCTGTTACCGTTAGAAATCCTATAATCAATAAAATAGCTATAAGTAGGGGATTGGCAATGGGGTTTTTAACTTTGCTATTAATCCATTTTCCGATTTCATAGGCAGCAAATGATAAGATTATTCCAAAAAACTGGTTATCAAACATTATTTTTTCCTCCTTTGAAGTCCTTGGACTATAAGACCTGTTATAGCCATAGTAAGGGCTGTTCCTATTAGGGTTATAGCAAGGATTTTTGGAATTCTACCTGCGATAACATCAAGATTTGCCATAATACCCACACCTACAGGAACGAAAAGAAAGGCTAAGTTTATCAAAATACCATCTGAAGTTTTTTGGATATCTTCAGGCTTTAGTACCTTCATATTGAGAGCTATGAAGAGGTAAATCATACCATAAACTGCTTCTGGAATAGGAAAGTTTATTAGGTGTCGGGTTACAACACCAAGGAATAGACAAATACAAAGTATTACAAACTCTTTCAAGTAATTCATTGCTACTCCTTATTTCTTTAGTTTACTCCAATTACCTTATCTGGGTTAAGAATCATGTTAGGGTCAAATACTCTCTTTATACCTCTCATTAGGTCAGTATTTAAGTTACCTTCAAATTCCTTTAGATATTTTAACTTACCAGCACCAACACCGTGCTCACCTGAAAGTTTTCCACCAAGGTCATAAGCTTTCTTGTAGATTACATACATGAACTCGTTAACTTCATCTTTGAATTGGTCGAGTTTATCTTCTTCATTAGAAAGTGTATAGATGTGGAGGTTTCCGTCACCTGCGTGGCCGAAACTTTGTACATCAAACATATATCCTTCAGCTTCGTTATTAACAAATTCAACATATTCAGCAATTTTTGTGATTGGAACTACTACGTCACACTCATCAAGAAGTTCGTATTGAGATTCGATAGCTTCAAGGAAGGAGCTTCTTGCAGCCCATGCTTCTTTAAGTTGAGCAGGAGTATCAGCAACTAAAACATCAATTGCACCATTTTCTGTAAGAACTTCAGCAGCTCTTTCCATTGTATCGTAAATACCATCTTCATCATCACCATCAAATGTAATTAGGAGGTAGGCATTTACATCAGTACCTTCGATATTTTTAGGGAAAGTTTCCTTGCCGATATATTTTTCAGAAGCAAGAACTATCTTTCTTTCCATAAATTCGATAGCTTGTGGGTTTAGGTTAGCTTGGAATAACTTTGGAACTGTTCCTATACAGTCATTTAGGTTCTCAAAAGGAACTATTAGAGAAATAGTTGTCTTTGGAGCTGGAACAATTCTTAGGGTTAATTCTGTAATAATACCAAGAGTACCCTCAGAACCAATCATAAGGTCTTTAAGTGAATAACCTGTAGAAGACTTAGAAATTACAGCACCGAAGTTTGTAATTTCACCAGTAGGAAGAACAACTTCCATACCTCTAACATAATCTCTTGTTGTACCATACTTAACAGCACGCATACCACCAGCATTTGTTGCTACATTTCCACCAAGGGTTGCAAACTTTTCACCTGGATCAGGTGGGTACATATAGCCTTTAGATAGGCAGTCAGCAGCCAAATCATTGAGAAGAACACCAGGTTGAACTCTTACAACCATGTTGTCAATATCATACTCAAGGATCTTATTCATTGTTTGCATATTGATCATTACACCCTTTTTGATAGCAACACCTGCACCTGTAAGACCAGTACCAGCTCCTCTTGCAATTACAGGAACTTTGTTTTCGTTACAGATTTTAAGGATGTTTGCTACATCTTCTGTAGTGTGGGCATCAACTAGGCAGTCAGGGATTCCTTGACCATAAATAGGCATTTCATCATAAAAGAAATCCTCATTAACTTCTTCTCCAACATAAACCTTGCCAGAAACGGCATCTCTTATTTGTTGGATCACATCTTCTGATATTGCGTTATAATTATTCATTTTAACCTCCTGAAAAATCATGTATCAAATATCATATAATATTTTATGCTTAGATTATATCATAAGATTTTAAGTTTGTAAAAATGTTTTCAAAAAAATTTTTTGTTGAGATTTTTTTTGAAGCCTTGCAATTAGAACATTATACCTGTCTCTTATACACATCTGACGCTGCCGACGACCT
>NZ_CAMXYR010000072.1 GCF_947253225.1 uncultured Anaerococcus sp.
CAGTTGTTCTTGGCATTCTCTTTACACCAGACTTTGTAAATGACCAACATACAAAACCTGAACAGTCAAAGTTAGATGGTCCACTTGCTCCAAACACATATCTTTTGCCTATATGTTTTTCTGCTTCATTAAATAAGGCTTTGGCAGTTTCAGAATCAAAAGCAAGACCAGGATTTCCAAAGTTTGGATTATCTACTATTTCTCCTAAGTCACCATTACCTGATCCAAAAACATCACCCATATTCCCCTTAGCTTCAAGAAGAGCTTCATAATGAACTACATTGTCTGGATAATCTTTAAATATTTCCCTAACAACTTCATCCATTTCTTTTTTCTTTAAAGTTACAATTAACTTTTTATACTCGTACTCTTCTTTTTCATAGCTAGTATAAGGATTGCCACGACTATCATATCTAGTTCTTGCTATTGTTCTTGTTCTAATTTCAATTTCTTCCTTAAAGTCAAGTTTATACATCTTGTCGAAAAGTTCTTTTGAAATTCCTTTTGCTTCAGATGCTGATTTTACTTCTCCACATCTTGAAGTTATATAGGATAAAAGTTCATGGGTATTATGACCAATTTCTCCTTCTTTGTTTATGATATATTCGTCATATCCAGGATGACTTGTTTTTACACTTTCTATTTGTGATTGTAGGTCATACTCCATTGATGAAAATTCTTGATTAACTTCACTTAGAACTGTATCTTGTGATAGGTATGTTGTTGTCATTACTGAGTTTACAGAGTTACTTAAACCACTCATACCAACACTTCCACCACCAATCATGATTGAGATCATAAGACCTAGTCCTATTACTAGAAATAGAACCATCTTGCTTTTTCTTACTATTAGCTCTTTAGAAGCCTTACCTAAACTTAAAATAGCTTTTTTAACTCTATCTACCAGTCTTGTTTCGTGCTTTTTAGCTATCATGCTTTTCATTTGTTTTCTTTGGTAAAACTTCTTAAATCTATTTTTCTTTATATAGGCATCTGACTTTTTTAAATCTTCCAAGCCGCTTTTAAACTCCAACTTGCTTTTTCTCTTTCTTATTTTCTTATCAAGTTTAGATAGCTTTTTTAAGGACTTTTTCTTTTTGTCTATCTTATACTTCCTTATTCCATGCTGGAGTTTAGAGCTTACATTAGCGACCTTTTCTCCAGATTCTACACCGGTATTGTCAGATCCTGAACTTAAATAATCTCTCACTAACTCTGAAGACTTAGCTCCAGATAATAAAACCCCAGAAGATAGGCTTCCTTTAGTTTTATTCTTTAAGATATTATCCTTTAGCTTACTTTTAGACTTTTCAAGCTCTCCAATCTTTTTATCTGAGATAAAGTCTTTAACATCTTGTGCCTTCTTAGAATCTTTCGTTTTAACTTTCTTAGATTCATTTTTTAAGTCATCGATTTTCTTTCGAGTGAATTTATCACTTTCATAATTTTTTCTCTTATAGTAAGTCTTCTTTTTATTAACTTTCTTTTGTTCTGAAGGTTTAAGGCTTGTTTCCTTTTCATCTTTTATAAATTCTTGATTATTATCTTTAAGCTCAGAATTATCAAAAGTCTTATCTGTATCAACTTCGCTTAGCTTATTTTCTTTATCTATTTCATTAGAAATTTTTTCCTTATCTCTAAACTTCTTTTCTTGATAAAGCTTCTGTTTTTGCTTTTTATCGATATTAGCATTACTGTCGTTCTTGCTTACTTCATCTTTAACAAGCTTATCTTTTCTATATATTCTTTTACTTTTCTTTGCTTCGATAGGTTTATCTTCACTTGTCTGGATTCGCTTAGACTCTTTCTCGTTGATTTTGTCTTGGAATTTATCTTTACTATGGATAAGTTTATCCTCATAATTTTTAAGAACTTGTCTTTTACTTAATGGCTTCTTATTGCTTATTACTTCAGAGTTAGCTGGAATATCATCTGTTGTTAATTTATTAGAATTAATATTTCTACTGTTTTCACTACCAAAATTCACCTTTTTGAAGTCTACATCTAACTCTTCATCAAGTTTAAAGCTTTCATCTGTCCTTATTTCAAGATTAGTTTGTTTTGTTTTTTCAGCCTTATTCTTATTATTTAAAACTTCTTTTCTGATTCTTTCCTTGTTTTTAGCCTTCTGAAAATCTTTTAGTTTATCTTGTTTTTGATCTTTAGCTAATATATTCTCATGGATAAGTTTAGATTCTTTTTCTGAAATTTTATCTCCGAACCTATCCTTAGTCTTAATAATCTTATTAGTATAATCATCTGAATGAACAAGTTTACTATCTATATTCTTTTCAGGAGCGTCCCTATTTCGGATAATTTTCTTTTGAAAATCTTTTTTTAGTTTTTTATCCATATCACACCTACTTAGCTTCTTCTGGTTTTGTTGTCATCAGCTTATATAGCATGGTGTCTTTAGGGAATTTATCTATAAAGGGAACAATGGTATTTCCAAAGAATAATAGTCCCTCACCTGCGTTTGAATTAGTAATATAGTTTAACTGATAAGGCGATATTTTTAATTTCTTAGCAAGAATATCCCTATCTCCAGATGCTTGATTTAACATTAGAACAAAGTCTGTATTATCAAAGATATTTTCAATTTCCTGACTTGTTAAAAGGTCTTTTACGTTTTGAGTTATACCTGTTGGAATACCGCCCCATTTTCTAAATCTTTTCCAGATTTCTACTGAATATGAAGCAGTTTGTGGGTCTTTTAATAAAAGATGGAACTCATCTATATAGTATCTAGTAGACTTGCTTCCTCTGTTTAGGGAAACCTTGTTCCAAACTTGGTCTTGAATTACAAGCATACCTATTTTTTTAAGTTGTGTTCCTAGCTCTTTTATATCAAAGCAAAGCAGTTGCCTATTTAGGTCAACATTTGACCTATTATTAAAGACATTAAGACTTCCCTTAACATAAATTTCCATTTCTGTTGCGAGCTTCCTACCAACTCCCTCTTCTTGGGATAGGAGCATATCGTATAAATCTCCTAATATAGGCATATTTTCTGGTTTGGGGTCTTCAAAATACTTTTGATATATCTTTGGTAAGCACCTATCTATAACAGATTTTTCTGCAGCAGTAAGACCAGATCCTCCTACTACAAGTTCAAGCATAGACATTATGAAGTTTGCCTTATCCTTTAAAGGTGCGTCCCCATCTCCATAGCTCATATTAATATCTAGTGGATTTAGGTAGTCCTTTGACTTTGCTGATACTTTAATAACTTCTCCATTAAATTGTTTTACAAGGTTTGAATACTCGCCCTCAGGATCACAAATAATTACATCATCGTCTGTTACAAGAATTGCATTTGCCATCTCTCTCTTTGCTGAGAAAGATTTACCAGAACCTGGTGTGCCTAATATTAATCCGTTAGGGTTCTTTAGTTTCTTCCTATCTGCCATTATCAAGTTTTGACTAAGGGCATTTAAGCCATAGTACAAAGAATTTGCCGAATCAATAAATAGCTCTTCTGTTGTAAAAGGCATAAATACTGCCGTTGATGATGAAGTTAAAAATCTTTTTATTTCGACTTGGTTAACTCCTAGAGGTAAGACAGAAACAAGTCCTTGTTCTTGTTGATGAGATAATCTTTTTACCTGACAATTATGTCTGTTTGCAATTGATGATATTTGAGCAATTGTATTTTCTAATTTTTGATTAGTCCTAGCAAAATTCATCATTACTATAGTAACTACAAAGAGCCTTTCATCTCTATTTTGTAAGTCAGATAACATGGACTTAACATCAGCCCCAAAAGTATTTATATCTGAAGGAATAATATCCATATCATATCCAGCACGAACTGCTTTCTTTTGTTCTTCAATTTTCATTCTGTCCAGGTCTGTGTTTTTTCTCTTAATGAGTTTAATAGCTTCTGCTTGTTCAACTACATCTATATGAAAAGCTACATAAATATTGTCATCAATATCTAAAAACTCAGATAACATTCTGTCTGATAACTCACTTGCAAGTATTTGAAAATGGCTTACTGCTCCAATGAATTTCCCAAATTTAAAATTATTTGCTGGTGCAAAATTAAAGATATCGGGAGTTATATGTGACTTTGTAGACTCTTTCTTCTTCAAATCTTTATATGAAAAATCAAAGTTTTTGTCTGGATTTAACATATCGTGAACAAGTCTTAACCTTTCTTCGCCATCAAGACTTTCTGCTCTAACTCCCATAGATTTAAAGTTGGATAAAATATCTACTTCAAGTCTATTTAACTTTGCTCTTGCTTGCTCTAGGTTATCGGCTTCTGTTGTAAAGGTTATATACTTCATCTTTTTAAGTCCGTTATTGCCCTTTGCAAGTTGAAGCTTTAACATCTCCCTAAACTCTTTTCTTACATCGTCATAGAAATCTCCCTTATCAGCAATTTTAATTGCATCTTGTAGGTCTTTATTTCTTCCTAATTGATTTACATATGAAAGTTCAATGTGGACACTTGGATCAAAAGAATTTAAAAAGTTGGCAAATTGGTTAAAGATTAAATCTCTGTCTTCTTCCAATGCCAACTGGTAATTTATATCTTGAAATGAAATTGTCTTTGAATAGTTTTTTTCATCTAACTGGCAAATGCCCTCTGGTAACATTCTTATATATGGAATAGTGTCCTCAACAGTAAATCTCTTTTTCTCTTTCTTTAAAATTACACTTAGAAGACTATTTGTTGGATCTTTCTTTGTTTTTAGCCTTCTTACTTCCTTTAGGTCTTTTTTTAATTGTTTTTCCCTTAGATTTAAGTCGCTGATTTGCTTTTTTCTTTGCTTCAAGGTATGCCTCCTTTCTTATTCTCTTAGTTGGTTGATAAAACTTATGAAGATAGAAAAATTTAAAATACTTTTCAAAAGTTAAGGTGTCTTTTTCATATAAGGTTATAAAAAAGATTGGCAGGGTTACTATTAGCATTACAATGATAGAAACATCATTAGGTAGATATTTCTTCATAAATAAATAGGTTGGTATTCCAATTAGTCCTGCCACAGAAAAACCTATAAGTTGTCTTTTAGTTAAGTTAAAGGCAACCTTTGTTTTAATCTTGTCCAAATCTTTTGGTATTGGTACATATGCCATTTTAATCTCCCTCTACTTCTTCTTTGGAAAGTTCAAGTATATGGTCATAATTAGATGTTGTTTCTTCTTCTAGGTAGCTAATTCTTTCTTCTAATTCTTCTTGTTTTTCTTAATTTCTGTCATTGTATTCTCCTTGATACATAACAAATTCATTATGACATCTTCCGAGTCTATTTATTCTCCTCTTTAAATTTCTAATCTCTTCATTTCTTTTTTTCTCTTTTAAGATTTCATAAGTTCCTCCCAATAAAATTCCAAGTCCCAATAAAGCACAATTTTTCTTTTTTAACATTTATTCCTCCTAGTGCGTATTCATAATACTTTTTGCAACTGTTCCACTCTTAAACATCATAAGTCCAAGTAGTAGAGCATATCCTAATATACTAAACAAGCTTGCGTGAATATCTGTAACCTGTACCGTCCTTATTAAAACGGTGTAGATACCTAAACATACCATCAAAAACAAACCTTGTAGTCCCAAGGCAAAAAGTCCCTTGATATAATTTGTTCCAATCTGACCCCATTCTTTATTTCCCATAGTCGCAAATGGTATGGATGATACTGATGAGTAGACATATATTTCAAACATACGCCCATATACTATTAATGTTATAACTAGCGATATTCCTTGAATTGCAATCCTCACAAGGCTTGTTTCAACTAGTATCATTAAAAGCTCACCTATTTCTTTTTCTTTTAATGCATCAACCATTGCAACTATCTGATCTCCTGAAACAGTGGCAGAAGTAGTGATTACCCCTGCCGCTTTGTTTACAAGATTTTGTGCCACATCAAAGACTGCCATTGAAAATTCAAAGGCATGGCTTGCAAGGTAGACTGCTATAAACATCTTTATAATGTATTTGAAAAACTCAAAAGTATCTGTATCATGCATATTATTCTTTTGCATAACCATGTTTATGAGTTCAATACATAAAACTGCTGTTATGATAAGACCTGCTATTGGAACAATCACATTATCATTAATGTTTTTTATGAAGTTATATACTTCTCCATTCCAACCCATTGGTGTCTTCCCAACATCAGTTGAATAACTCCTACCTTGTCATTTATATCTAAGAACATGGACTCAAGATTTGCTTTGATACCTCCGAGTAGCATATCCTTAAAAAATTCAGTTAGCTTGTCAAAGATACCAAACATAGACTTTCTCCTAATTTAAAGCATTTGCAAGTAGTGGAATTAATTTAATACCGATTAGTACAATTCCCCCACCAGCCATAAGCTGCTT
>NZ_CAMXYR010000073.1 GCF_947253225.1 uncultured Anaerococcus sp.
TATAAGTAGGACATAATTTGGGTAAGTCATTTCAACTTCAATATTTTTTTCTTTAAGCTTGTTTGCTAAGTCATGCCCAGTTAAATTTGTACCTTGAGTAGAAATAAGAATTTTTGTTTTGTCTTTATTTTTACAATCAATAAGTTGTAACTTACCCAAGTTTATTTTCAATAAATCGTCTATCCATTTATTTAAATTTTCATATAGAGCATGAAATTGTGGGAACTTATCAAGCATTTCATCTATTGATTGAAGGATTAAGTAGGATGGGGATGAAGTTTGAAAAATTGCCATATTTCTTTTTATCTCATCAAAATATTCTAAATCATTAATCAAAACAACAGCCCCAGGTGTTAGAGCAGACAAGTTTTTGTGAAAAGAACTTATGGCTATATCAAAAGATTTCGAGTAGGTATCGGTTATAGGTAGGTGGCTTCCATGAGCCATATCAACAACAAGTTTTGTAGAATACTTTTGACAAAGCTTGTATATCCTATCCAAATCTAATAGATATCCTTCATATGAAGGAGATGTTACTACAAGACAGGCGTATTTTTTCTTACTAAGCTTATTTTCTAGGTCATCATAGTTAATATCAACTATTGCTGATATATCATTTGTTTTTACATTTAAGTAGGAAATCTTTAGCTGGTTAAGTTCGCAAGCATTATATACTGCCTTGTGAGAGGATCTTTGGATTAATATATTCTTATTTGTATAAGTTAAGGCTCTAAGACAAGCTAGAATACCACAAGTTGAACCATTAGTTGAAATTATTGATTTTTTTACCTCATAAATTTTTGAAATTTCTTCTTGCATTTGGATAAATATATCGCTAGGGTCATTTAAATTGTCAAAGCCATCTATTTCTGTTAAATCTCTTACATAGGCAAGGTCTTTTCTTAATAGTTCGGATCTTTTAGAACCAGGCATATGGAAAGGATAATAATTTTCTTCTAAATATAAGTCTAATTTTTCGTTTAACATAAATACCTCATAGTTACCATACTATAATAATTGTCAAGTGTTATTTTGTTTTAATAATTAAAAAGCATATAATCAAAGATAGGAGAGGTTTATGAGAGAAAATACAAAGAGATTTTTAAAGTCTATCCTAATTTTTTTGATGTTTGTAGTATTGTTTAGTGGAGTTATTCTAGTAGTCAATTTCTTCAAAGGTGGGAATCAAAACCAATTAGGTGCTGATAATAATGAATTTTTGTTTTTGATGGCAGGGGTTGATAGTACGGGGGAAGACACAGGTACCCGTACGGATACTTTAATGCTAGTTAAAACTAATACTGAAGCTAAGACAATGGATCTGATATCAATTCCTAGGGATAGTAGGGTAGAAATTAATGGTTATTTAGATAAAATAAATGCTGCCCATTCTTATGGAGGAATTGATTTAACTATGCAGACTATAAGAGATTTTATGGGGATAAATTTGACCTACTATCTGGTCATTCCTTTTGAAGCTGTAGTAGATGGAATTGATGCCCTAGGTGGTATAGATGTTGAAGTTTCTGGTGATGTTGCTGAAGCCATGGATATTAGTTCTGGCATTCATCATTTTAGTGGAAAAGAAGCTTTAGATTATGTTAGGTTTAGGAAGGGGTATTCTAATGCTGATTTAGGAAGGATTTCAACCCAGCAAGACTTCATGATGCAGTTTATTAATGAAGTGTCCAAGCCAAAGAATCTTCCTAAGCTACCAATAGTATACCTAGCTATGAAAAGCAAACTTAAAACAAATATAAGTCTATCACAGTTAAAAGACCTAGCTTTAGCCTTCAGAGGGATGGATACTTCAAAAATTAATCAGGTTAGACTAGATGGTGAAGCTGTTGATATTGATGGAATAAGTTATTTTGAAGTTTATGATGAATCAGTTCAAGAAATTAGGAGTAAATATTTAAGTAATTTCGCCTATTGAGGGTATATTAAATAAGGACAAAACTACTGGAGGATTAAATGGATATTAAAGCAAAAATTAGAGTTATAGAAGATTATCCTAAGGAAGGAATTTCATTTAAGGATATAACTACTTTACTTAAAGACAGAAAAGCATTTAAGGAAACTTTAGACCAATTAGAAGAGGCATTAAAAAGTTATGAATTTGACTATATAGCAGGAATTGAATCTAGGGGTCTAATCTTTGGTGCTCCACTTGCTGATCGACTAAATAAAGGATTTATACCAATAAGAAAACCAGGAAAACTACCTGGAGAGATTGAGAAGATATCTTATGAATTGGAATATGGTTCAGGAGAACTTGAAATGCATAAGGACTCATTGAATAAAGGTGATAAAGTTGTTATAATTGACGACCTAATTGCTACAGGTGGTTCAGCAAACGCTGCTGCTAAACTTGTTGAGGCTGTAGGAGGGGTTGTTTCTTGTTTTGAGTTCTTAATAGAACTAACAGAGCTAGATGGACGTTCATACCTAAAAGACTATGATGTTATATCTTTAATTAAATACGATCATTAATATAGAAAGCTACCTATAAGTTAATCATTAAATTTCATGTTTGATTTATGATATTGACATGGGTAGCTTTTTTGGTGCAAATAATTTTGAAAACTACTTGAAAATAATTAAGGTCAAAGTATAGTTTAATTAAGGTCAGAGATGGTCAAATACAGATGGAGGTTAGAATGCAATATAGAGATTATTACGAAATATTAGGAGTTGATAAGAAATCAAGCTCTGATGAAATTAAAAAAGCATACAGAAAATTAGCAAAAAAATATCACCCAGACCTTCATCCAGACGATAAAGAAGCAGAAAAGAAATTTACAGAAATAAATGAAGCCTATGAAGTATTGTCAGATGAAGAGAAAAGAAAAAAATATGATATGTTTGGAAAAAACGCCAATTTCCAAGGAGGTCAAAATTTTGACCCACGAGATTTTGGATTTGACTTCTCAAACTTCGGAGGCAACTCATACACATACACAAGTTCAAATTCTAGTGGTTTTTCAGATTTTTTTGATGGGTTATTTGGAAATTTTGGTCAGGCTGGTAAGTCTTCGAGATTTTCAAACTTTGGTCAAGGATTTGCTAAGAAAAAGAAACAAAGTTTGGATGCATCAGTTAGCATTAGCATTGAAGAGGCAATTAATGGAACAACAAGAATTATTAACTTGAGAAATCACGGAGTTCCTACAGACATAAATGTAACTATACCAAAGGGTATTAAAAATAATAATAAAATAAGGCTAGATGGTTCAAAATATGGTGTTGATGCAAATATTATAGTAAAGGTCAATATTCTTGATGAGGAAAATTTAAGACTTGATGGGATAGATTTTATTAAGAAAATAGTTGTAAGCCCATGGGATGCTTATTTTGGTACAAAAAAGAAGGTAGAAACAAAGTCAGGTTCTTTTATGGTTAACCTTCCTCAAGGTTCAACTACTGGAAAGAAAATAAGGTTAAAGAATAGGGGATACGAGGACCGTAAAGGAAATAAAGGCGATTTAATTCTTGAAATTATTATTGATAATCCAAGCAAATTGACAGATAAACAAATTGAATTATATAAAAAATTAAAAGAGGAGGAATAATATGGATATCAAAAAGTTTACACAAAAATCACAAGAAGCTATAAATGATTCACAAGCAATAGCTATTAAAAATTCGAACCCAGAAGTTAATGAAATTCATTTAGCTTATGCCTTGGTTAATAATTCTGATTCTATAGTTAGCCAAATATTAAAGTCTATGAATATAGACTATGATGGATATAGAAATTCTATTTTGAAGAAAGTGGATACAATGCCAAGCCTCCAAGGGGGTTCTGATATATATCCTACTCAAGTCTATCAAAGAATCTTACTTAAAGCTGAGGATGAAGCAAAAAGTATGGGAGATAGTTATGTGTCAACAGAACATGTTTTCTTAAGTTTACTAAATGAACATACTAAGCTAGATGATTTGAACAAAGGATATAATATTAGCTACAAGAACTTCAAAACTGCTATCGGAAATGTCAGGAAAGGTCAAAAGGTGACTAATGATAATCCTGAGGAGACTACGAATCCTTTGGAAAAATTTGGTAGGAATCTAACCCAAGAAGCTAGAGATGGTAAAATAGATCCTGTTATTGGAAGAGATACTGAAATTAGAAATGCTCTAAGGATTTTATCAAGAAGGAAGAAAAACAATCCTGTGTTAATAGGTCAACCTGGAGTTGGTAAAACAGCAATAGTTGAAGGTCTAGCTCAAAGAATTGTTAATAATGATGTTCCTGAACCTCTCCAAGGAAGGACGATTTTCTCCTTAGACATGGGTTCTCTTGTTGCTGGTGCTAAGTATAGGGGTCAGTTTGAGGAAAGGCTTAAAGCAGTAATTGATGAAGTACAGAAGTCTGATGGACAAATCATAATGTTTATCGATGAAATTCATAACATAGTAGGAGCTGGTAAATCTGAAGGAGCTATGGATGCTTCAAATATAATGAAGCCAATGCTTGCTCGTGGAGAAATTAAAGTAATTGGTGCAACAACTTTGAATGAATATAGGCAATACATTGAGAAAGATGGAGCCTTGGAGCGTCGTTTCCAAAAAGTTATGGTTGAACAACCATCAGTTGAAGATACTATAAGTATCCTTAGGGGGATTAAAGATAAGTATGAAATTTTCCATGGAATAAGAATACAAGATAGTGCAGTAATAGCTGCAGCAGAATTATCAGACAGGTACATTACTGATAGGTTCTTGCCAGATAAGGCCATTGATTTGATGGATGAGGCATGTGCAACTGTGAGAACTGAAATTGATACTATGCCAACTTATTTAGATGAACAAAAAAGAAAATTACTCCAACTTCAAATAGAAATTACCGCCCTTAAAAAAGAGGAAGATGAATATTCAATTAAAAGAAGAAAAGACTTGGAAAAAGAACTAGCAGACTTATCAGAAAAGTTCGACCAAGATTTTATGAAGTGGAAAGAAGAGAAATCTGCAATAGACGATATAAAAACAATAAAAGAAGAGATTGATAAGGTAAAGGTAGAGATTGACCAAGCAGAAAGGAACTATGACTTTGAAAGGTTATCTGAATTAAAATATGGTAGGCTAGAGGAACTAAAAAAAGAGTTAGAACAAGCAAGTCGTAATTCAGAAGATGAGGCTAAGGGTTCAATTAAAGAAGAAGTTACTGATGAAGATGTAGCTGATGTAGTAAGTAATTGGACTAATATTCCAGTAAGTAAGCTTGTGGAGAGTGAAAGAAGCAAAATTTTGCATTTACCAGATAAACTTCACCAAAGAGTTATTGGTCAAGATGAGGCAATCCAAGCTGTATCTAATGCTATAATTAGAGCTAGATCTGGTCTAAAAAGTCAAAATAGACCAATAGGTTCCTTTATTTTCTTAGGACCTACTGGAGTTGGAAAAACAGAACTAGCCAAGTCATTAACTGAGGCAATGTTTGATGACGAAAGAAACATGGTGCGTATTGATATGAGTGAGTATATGGAAAAATACTCCGTTTCAAGATTAATAGGTGCAGCACCAGGCTATGTTGGATATGAAGAAGGCGGTCAACTAACAGAAGCAGTTAGACGTAAACCTTATTCCGTTATCCTCTTTGATGAGATAGAGAAGGCTCATCCAGATGTATTTAATATACTCCTTCAGGTTCTGGATGACGGTAGGCTTACAGATTCTCAAGGTAGAACTGTAGATTTTAAGAATACAATAATAATAATGACAAGTAATATTGGTTCAGAATTCCTAATAGACGGTCTAAATGAGGATGGTAGCATTGATGAAGAAAATAGAAATAAAGTCGATCAAGTTTTAAGAAATTCATTCAAACCTGAATTCCTAAACAGAATTGATGATATCGTGATGTTTACCCCATTGACAAGTGAACAAGTATATGAAATCATAGACTTACAAATTGATGATATTAAGAATAGGCTAAAAGATAGGGACATAAATCTTGAAATTAGCTCTAAAGCCAAAGAGTATATTTTAGAAAACGCCTATAATATTGAGTATGGTGCAAGACCAGTGAAGAGATTTTTGCAAACTCATGTAGAAACTGACTTAGGTAAATTAATTATTGAAGGAAAAGTTACAGAAAAAAGTACAGCTTTATTAGATTTAGATGAAAATAATAAGTTGAAATTTCTTATAAAATAATATATCTATTTTAAAAAAGCCTTTAAATCTGGATAATAAACCAGGTTTAAAGGCTTATTTTTATGTAAATATCAATGAATAAATATTTCTGAATTATTAATAGGAACAAGTATATCAGTCAAAACACTATATCTGTCTCTTATACACATCTCCGAGCCCACGAGACTATTGCGCTCA
>NZ_CAMXYR010000074.1 GCF_947253225.1 uncultured Anaerococcus sp.
GGAGGTCTTAAATGACAGTTAAAAGAGCTATGAAGACTATGGATGGTAACACAGCAGCAGCTCACGTATCATATGCGTTTACAGATGTTGCAACAATCTATCCTATCACACCTTCATCACCAATGCCTGAGGCAGTTGACGTATGGGCTGCAAATGGCAGAAAGAATATTTTTGGTAGACCAGTTGAAGTTAAGGAAATGCAATCAGAAGCAGGTGCAGCAGGTGCAGTTCACGGAGCATTAGCAGCAGGAGCACTAACCACTACATATACTGCAAGTCAAGGATTATTGTTAATGATTCCTAATATGTACAAAATTGCAGGTGAAAGATTACCAGGTGTTTTCTATGTTGCAGCAAGAACTTTAGCTACACACGCACTATCAATCTACGGAGATCATTCAGACGTTATGGCTGCGAGACAAACAGGTTTTGCTATGCTATGCTCATCTTCAGTTCAAGAAGTTATGGATTTATCTCCAGTTGCTCACTTAGCAGCAATCGAAGGAAGCATTCCATTTATTAATTTCTTTGATGGATTTAGAACAAGCCACGAAATTCAAAAGATCCAAGTATGGGATTACAAAGATCTTGCTCCATTAGTTGATTATGATGCAGTTGATAGATTTAAGAATAACTCATTAAATCCTGAAAGACCAAAGACTATAGGTACTGCTGAAAAGAATATCTTCTTCCAAAGAATGGAATCAAGCAACAATGCATACACAGATATCATTGGAATTACAGAAAACTACATGAATAAAATTAATGAATTAATCGGAACAAACTACGGTTTATTCAATTACTATGGTGCTGATGATGCTGAAGAAATCATCATTGCTATGGGTTCTGTATGCCAAGCTGCAGAAGAAACTATAGATGTTTTAGTAGAACAAGGTAAAAAAGTAGGTATGGTAGAAGTTCACCTATTTAGACCATTCTCTAAAGAACATTTATTAAAAGCTATTCCAAAAACAGTTAAGAAGATTGCAGTTCTTGATAGAACAAAAGAAAAAGGTTCAATCGGTGAACCATTATTGCTAGATATTAAATCAGCTTACTACGATGAAGAAGAAAAACCACTTATTATTGGTGGTAGATATGGTCTTTCATCAAAAGATACTGTTCCAGCTGATATAGAAGCAGTATTTGAAAATCTTGCAAAAGATGAACCAAAAGAAGATTTCACAATAGCTATTAATGATGATGTTACACACAAATCTCTTGAAAGAACTGATCTAAAGATTAGACAAGAAGGAACAACAAGATGTAAGTTCTGGGGATTCGGATCTGATGGTACTGTAGGTGCTAACAAACAAGCTATCAAGATTATCGGTGATAATACTGACATGTATGCTCAAGGTTACTTTGACTATGACTCAAAGAAATCTGGTGGTCTAACAGTATCTCACTTAAGATTTGGTAAAACACCAATTAGATCAACATATCTACTAGATGAAGCTGACTTCATGTCATGTTCAAAAGTTGCTTATGTACATCAATATGACCTTCTAAAAGGTTTAAAAGATGGTGGATCATTCTTGCTTAACTGTGCATGGACAGATGAAGAGTTAGAAGAACACCTTCCTGCAAATATGAAACGTTATATCGCTAACCACAACATTGAATTCTATACAATTGATGCTTCTCACCTAGCAGCACAAATTGGTCTTGGTTCAAGAACAAATATGATTATGCAATCTGCATTCTTTAAACTTGCTAACGTAATTCCTTTGGAAGATGCCGTTAAGTACCTTAAGAATTCAATTGTTAAGTCATACGGACACAAGGGTGATGACATTGTAAACATGAACTACAAAGCTGTAGATAGTGGTATTGATGCAATGCACAGAGTAGAAGTTCCTGAATCATGGAAAGAAGCTGTTGATGAAGTTAAAGAAGAAAGAGAACTTCCAGAATTCATCAGAGAAATAGTTAAGCCAATGCTTGAACAAAAAGAAGATGATATTCCAGTTTCAGCTTTCGTTGGTAGAGAAGATGGTGCTTTCGAATCAGGTACAACTCAATATGAGAAGAGAGGTATTGCCCTCACAGTTCCAGAATGGCAATTAGACAATTGTATTCAATGTAACCAATGTTCATATGTATGTCCTCACGCTGTAATTAGACCTTTCTTAGTAACAGAAGAGGAAAAAGCTAATGCACCAGAAGGATTTGATACTAAAAAAGCAATCGGTAAGGGAATGGATGGATATGAATTTAGAATTCAAGTTTCTCCATTAGACTGTACTGGATGCGGAAACTGTGCAGACGTATGTCCAGCTCCTAAAAAAGCACTTCTTATGAAACCATTTGAAGAAGAAGTAGAAAAAGAAAAAGACAACTGGTATTATGCTCATGAAAAAGTTGGATACAAAGAAGATGTTATGGATCCAACAACATTAAAGGGCAGCCAATTTAAACAACCATTGCTTGAGTTCTCAGGTGCTTGTGCTGGTTGTGGTGAAACACCATATGCTAAGCTTGTAACTCAATTATTTGGTGATAGAATGTACATTTCAAATGCAACAGGTTGTTCATCAATTTGGGGTGCTAGTGCACCAGCTATGTCTTACACAAAAAATTCTTGTGGACAAGGCCCAGCTTGGGGTAACTCATTATTTGAGGATGCAGCTGAGTATGGTTATGGTATGAAACTCGCAGCTGATGCAAATAAAGCTTTACTAGAATCATATATGAATGAATTCCTAGAACTAGGGCTTGAAACACCATTTAACGAAGCTTTCAAGGCATGGATTGAAGGAAAAGAAACAGTAACAACTTCTAAAGAAGCTACTGCAAAAATCATGAATCTAAAGAATGAATCTGTAGCAAATGAAGAAGGTCAAGCTTTAGTTGACAAGATTTTCCAACTAAAAGATTACATGATTAAAAAATCTATTTGGATCTTCGGTGGAGATGGATGGAGCTACGATATTGGATTTGGTGGAGTTGACCATGTACTTGCAAGTGGTGAAGACATTAATATTCTTGTATTCGATACTGAAGTTTACTCAAATACAGGTGGTCAATCATCTAAATCTACACCATTATCAGCAGTAGCTCAATTTGCTGCATCTGGTAAAAAGGTTAGAAAGAAAGACCTTGGACTAATGATGACATCTTATGGTTATGTTTACTGTGCACAAGTAGCTATGGGTGCTAACCAAAATCAAACAATTAAAGCTCTAAAAGAAGCTGAAAGCTACAATGGTCCATCACTTGTTATAGCTTATGCTCCATGTATTAACCACGGTATCAGAATTGGTATGGGTAAATCACAATTTAGAGAAAAACAAGCTGTTGAAGCTGGTTACTGGCACTTATGGAGATTTGACCCAAGACTAGCAGAAGAGGGCAAAAATCCATTCCAACTTGATTCTAAAGAACCAAAAGAATCATTCCAAGAATTTATTCAAGGTGAAGTAAGATACTCATCACTTAAGAGATCATTCCCAGAAACAGCTGATGAATTATATGCAGAAGCAGAAAAAGCTGCAAAAGATAGATACGAAACATATAAGAGATTAGCTGGAAAATAAGAAGATAATCTAAACCGTCATTTTTAATGGCGGTTTTTTTGTGCTTCAATTATTTGCTAAAAATGGTACAGATAAAGTAAGCTTATGGTATAATATTAGTAAAAAGTGATAAGATTTACTGATCATAATGGAGGTATTATGACTATTAAGTATGTTAATAATTTAGGAAAAGTAACTATTGATGATTCTATAATTACAAATATTGCTGTAGCAACAGTTATGAAATCCTATGGTGTAGTTGGGCTAGCTAGTGCTTCAGCTAAAGATGGTATTTATCAACTCTTAGGCGTAAGTAATATGCAAAAGGGTGTTAACATTAAACGATTAGATAATGGAACAATAGTTATAAATATTTCTCTATTTTTGAAATATGGGGTTAGAATTCCTGTTGTTTGTCAAAATATAATTGAGAATGTTAAATATAATATTGAAAAATCCCTAAATGTTAGAGTTTCCGACGTAAATGTATATGTTCAAGGGATAAATAAGTAGGAGTGTAAATGAAAATTATAGATGCAAGTAAACTTCAACAAATGATAATTGGAGCTTATGAATATTTAGATGAGAATAAAGATTTAGTGAACGAATTAAATGTTTTTCCTGTTCCTGATGGTGATACAGGAACAAATATGAATATGACCATTAAATCTGGCCTTGATAAAGTAAATAAATCAAATATATCTTCTGTTGATGAAGTTGCTAAGGCTTTAAGTCAAGGAACTTTAATGGGAGCTAGAGGGAACTCTGGAGTTATACTTTCTCAACTTGTCAGGGGAATGAGCAAGACTTTGAAGGGAAAGGATATAATTGAAATTTCTGATATAAAGGAAATCTTTCAAAATGCAAAAAAAACAGCCTATAAAGCCGTTATGCAACCTACGGAGGGGACGATTCTCACTGTGGCAAGGGTAATGGCAGAAAAGGCAGAAGAGGTTTATTACGAGACTTCATCATTGGATGATTATTTGATGGAAATAATTGGCGCTGGTCAAGTAGCACTAGATAATACTCCAAATCAACTTCCAGTGTTGAAAGAAGCAGGGGTAGTAGATTCTGGTGGGCAAGGTTTGATTTTCTTGCTTAGAGGTGCTCTTAATGCATTAAATTCTAATATAGATAGAGATATAGACCTTTCTAATGGAAAAGAAATGGATGATGAGTCATTTATTTACAAAATTAATTTCGAATTAGCAGGTTCTATCGAGGATCTTTTGACTTTAGATGAAAATTTACAAAGGATTACCAAGGAGTATTCATCTGAAATAGAGTCATCTACTCTAAAAGCAAGCTTTAAAACAGATAGTCCACAAAATATTGTTCAGATGATTCTTTTACAGGGAGTAATTCTAAATATTAGTCTTGAAAATCTTAAACCAAATTTAGATGTTAAGGAAAATAAGAAAAGTAAACCTTCTAAGAAATATGGATTTATTGCAGTGTCCAGAGGTGATGGATACAACGCTATTATGGAGAGCATGAATATTGATAAAATCATAGCTGGTGGTCAAACAATGAATCCATCAACTGAAGATATATATAATGCTATGGAAGAAATTGATGCTGAAAATATCATTATTTTCCCTAATAATAAGAATATAATTATGTCAGCTAAACAAGCTGCTGAAGTATCTGATAAAAATGCTGTAGTTGTTGAAACTAGGTCAATTCCCGAAGCATTTAGTGCTATCCTAGAATTTGATGAAAGTTTAAGTCCAGAAGAAAACTTAGAAAATATGAATGAAGTTATTGAGGATATTCATATAGCAGAGGTATCTATCTCTATTAGAGATACTACCGTTAATAATATAGAAATAAAAAAGGATAACTATATTGGTATTCTTGATGGTAGAATTGTTGCGACAGATACAACTATTGAAAATACAGCAGAAAAAGCAATAATTGATCTAGTTGAAGATGAAGATATATCACTTATAACTATTTATTACGGAGAAGAGGTTGATAAAAGGCAAGCCAAAGACTTCTCTAAAAAACTATCCAAGAAGTTTAAACATGTTGATTGTGAATTGGTTTTCGGAGGACAACCAGTTTACTACTATACAATAACTTTAGAATAAGATGGAAGTTACTGCTTTAAAGGGCATAGGACCTAAGAAGAGTAAAGACCTCAAAAAGTTAGGAATAACAAGTATATCGGATTTATACAATTATTACCCAAGAGTGTATGAAGATAGGAGTAAACTCGTAACCATCAATAGTGCCTCTTTTATTAAGAAAGAATACTTCATTTGGAAAATAATTAGCAAATTATTTATTAAAAACGTTGGAAAGGTTACAGTAGCTTATTTGTATGCTATAGAAGAGCAAACTAGCAAGAGAATTAAGCTCTTGTGGTTTAATGACAAGTTTACTCCAAGGAAACTTGTAAAAGGTAAGTCTTATAAATTTTTCACAAATATAAAGATAATTAATGATTTAGCTGAAGCTAGCAATCCAATTTTTTGCGAGATTGATGAAGATGATATAGGAAAAATTATAGCTATTTATAATTTGACAAAGGGACTTACAAGTAAACAGATAAGTAATTATATTAACGAAGCTCTTAAGTACCTGTCTCTTATACACATCTCCGAGCCCACGAGACTATTGCGCTCATC
>NZ_CAMXYR010000075.1 GCF_947253225.1 uncultured Anaerococcus sp.
TAATTATTTAACTAATTATGAGGATAAAAGTTCAACATCAGATTATATTGAAGGAACAGAAAATATTGATATAGAAACAAATTTAAAGACAATTGATAGAAATAATGAAGAAAAAACCGATGATAAGGGTTTCTTTTCAAAACTTAAAGAGGGATTAGCAAAAACTAGAAATCAGTTTACTTCAAATCTAAAGAATCTTTTTACTAGAAATGTGAAGATTGATGATGATTTGTACGATGAGTTAGAAGAAATTCTTATTTCTGCAGATATTGGCATGACTTCTGCAGTGGAAATTGTTGATGAGCTTAGAGATGAAATAAGGAAAAGAAGTATAAAAGAAGTCGATGAGATATATCCTGTTCTAAAAGAAATAATGACACATAAATTAGACGAAAATAACCTTGATAATGATCTAAATATTAAAGAAAATGAATTATCAGTTATTTTAGTTATAGGTGTAAATGGTGTTGGAAAGACAACAACTATTGGCAAATTGGCTAGTAGCTTAAAGAAAGAAGGAAAGAGTGTAATGCTTGCAGCTGCAGATACTTTTAGAGCAGCCGCCATAGATCAACTTGGAGAATGGGCAAATAGGGCTAATATTGAAATGATAGCCCACCAAGAAGGCTCAGATCCATCAGCAGTTATATTTGATGCTATTAAATCGGTAAGAGCTAAAAATGTTGATGTTTTAATATGCGATACAGCAGGACGACTTCACAATAAAAAGAACTTAATGAAAGAGTTGGAAAAAATAAATAAGACTATTGATACACATGCTAAAAATTCTAATAGAGATAATTTATTAGTTTTGGATGCGGCGACTGGACAAAATGCGGTAAGCCAACTTAGAGAATTTAAGAATGTTACTGATATAACAGGTCTTATATTAACAAAGCTAGACGGTACTGCAAAAGGAGGAGTCATATTTCCTCTACAAGTAGAACTTAAAGTTCCAGTTAAATATATAGGAGTTGGAGAAGGGATTGACGACTTACAAAAATTTAATTCAGAAAATTTTGTAGAAGCTATGTTTTAAGCTTGAAATCAAGACGAATATATAGTATTATCTATATGTACTACGAATAAACACATTCTTGGATGGAGATTTCGTTGCCTTTTAGGTTAAATCTTCAGTTGAAGAGGATGGAAGAACTAAACGGAGGTAAAATTTATGGCAGTAGTTTCAATGAAAAAGTTATTAGAAGCTGGTGTACACTTTGGACACCAAACTAGAAGATGGAATCCTAAAATGGCTAAATACATCTTCACAGAAAGAAATGGAATCTATATAATAGATTTACAAAAAACAGCTAACCAAATAGAGGAAGCTTACAGACAAGTTAGGGACATTGTAGCTGATGGAGGAAGGGTTCTTTTTGTAGGAACTAAGAAACAAGCTCAAGATTCTATAGAACAAGAAGCAAAGAGAAGTGGACAGTTCTATGTATCACACAGATGGTTGGGTGGAATGCTAACTAACTTTGGAACAATAAGACAATCTATTGAAAAACTAAAGAAATATGAAACAATGGAAGAAGATGGAACCTTTGATCTTCTACCTAAAAAAGAAGTATTACAATACCAAAAAGAAATGGATAGATTAGAAAAAAATCTTGGCGGTATTAAAGAAATGGAAGATCTACCAGATGTACTTTTTGTCGTAGATCCAGGTGAAGAAGAAATAGCAGTTCACGAAGCTAAAATTCTAGGAATTCCTGTTATATCAATTGTTGATACAAACTGCGACCCTGACGTAGTTGACGTTGCTATCCCAGGAAATGATGATGCTATTAGAGCTGTTAAACTTATAACATCAGTTATAGCTGACGCTGTAGTTGAAGCAAATCAAGGTAGCCAATTTGATGTAGAAGAGGAAGATTTCGCTGAAGAAGTCGAAGAAGATGTTGAAGTAATTTCTGAAGATGTTTCTGATGAAGACATAAAAGAAGCTACTGAAGAATTAAAATCACAATCACTAGAAGAATCAAAAGAAAACTAAGGAGATTACAATGGCAATTAGTGCAAAACTTGTAAAAGAATTAAGAGAAAGAACTGGAGCTGGAATGATGGATTGTAAGAAAGCTTTGGAAGAAGCTAATGGCGATATCGATCAAGCTCAAAAGCTCCTTAAAGAAAAGGGACAAGCTACACTTGATAAAAAATCAGGAAGAGTTGCTGCTGAAGGAGTAATTGGTTCTTACATCCACAATGATAAAATAGGTGTAGTAGTTGAAATTAACACAGAAACTGACTTCTCAGCTAATACAGATACTGTTAAAAATTTTGCAAAAGATATTGCTATGCACATTGCAGCAGTAAATCCATTATTCATTTCAGAAGCAGATGCTGATGAAAAAGCTGTAGCTGAGCAAAAAGAAATCTTAGTAAATCAAGCTATAAACGAAGCAAGTGACAATATGCCTGAAGATAAGAAAAAAATGATTGCTGAGAAAAAGGTTGAAGGTAGAATGAAAAAATGGTTCTCAGAAGTTTGCTTATTAGATCAACCATTTGTAAAAGATCCAGATATTACTATCGAACAATACCTAAGAAATACAGCTAATGATGTTGGAGAAAACATCAAAATTAGAAGATTTGCAAGATTTGAAGTTGGCGAAGGAATCGAGAAAAAAGAAGAAGATTTCGCTGCGGAAGTTAAAAGTCAAATGAATATGTAATATATAAAGAGAGCATAGGCTCTCTTTTTTTGTTTACATTCTATTTTTGAGGGTATAAATGAATACATAGAAAAAATGAAAGGATAATTATGACTATTAAAAATAACGCTAAAGAATTAATTGGAAATACTCCTCTACTAAAACTTGAATCACTCAAGAAAGATGGTAGAGCTGATATATATGTTAAGGTGGAAAAGAATAATTTAGCTGGTTCTATAAAAGATAGAATAGCTTTATATATGATAGAAGATGCTGAAGAAAAAGGACTACTTAAGAAAGGTGGTACAATTGTTGAACCAACAAGCGGTAATACAGGAGTAGCTCTCGCAGCTATTGCTGCTGCAAAGGGTTATAAACTTATATTAACAATGCCTGCTTCAATGAGTATAGAAAGAGCAAAACTTGCTATGGCATATGGAGCTAAAGTCATCAGGACAACTGAGGGAGCTCTTCAAGGTGCTTATAATAAAGCAAAAGAACTTGCAGAAGAAAATGGATATTTCTTCCCTGACCAATTTTCAAATCCAGTAAATATTAAAGCTCATTACGAAACTACAGGATCTGAAATATTAAAAGAATTAACTCCAGATGCTTTTATTGCAGGAGTGGGTACAGGTGGTACTGTAACAGGAACTGGTAGAAGGTTAAAAGAAGCTAATAAAGAAACTAAGGTATATGCAATTGAGCCTAAAGAAAGTCCATTGTTATCTGGTGGCAAGGCATCTTCTCATAAAATCCAAGGAATAGGTGGTAACTTTATACCAGAAAATCTTGACTTTGGCATTGTTGATGGGATTATAGATGTTGCATCTGATGCTGCCATTGAGATGAGTAGACAACTAGCTAGAGAAGAAGGACTTGCTGTTGGAATTTCTTCGGGTGCAAATGTATGTGGAGCAATTGAAATAGCAGACAAATTAGGTGAAGGAAAATCTGTTGTAACTGTTTTGCCAGATACAGGTGAAAGATATTTATCAACAGAATTATACGAAAATGAACAGCTATAAAAAATATAAAGAAGAATTAATAGATAACGCCTTGAAAAGAGACCCTGCTTTAAAAAGCAGGGAGGAGGCAGCTTTATTTTCTCCAGGCATTAGAGCTTTATTATATCATTGGTACGCTCATAAGTTATTTTTGGAGGGTAGTTTATATGAAGCACAAGAGATAGCCTACAAGTCAAGGATTGAAACTGGTATTGAAATTCACCCTGGAGCTAAAATAGGTAGACGTTGTTACATAGATCATGGAATGGGTGTGGTAATAGGTGAAACTGCCGAAATTGGAGATGATTGTTTAATTTATCACTCAGTTACTTTAGGTGCTGTGTCTGATATGAAAGGAAAAAGACATCCGACTATTGGTAACAATGTAATGCTAGGTGCAGGATCTGTTATTTTAGGAGATATAAAAATAGGAAATAATGTGAAAGTTGGGGCTAATTCAGTTGTACTCATAGATATACCAGATGATACAACAGCTGTTGGTGCTCCAGCTAAAATAATTCATAGGAAGTAGAAATCTGCTTACTTTTTATTTAAATTTATTTAAAATTTGCAAATTAATTTCACAACTAAAATTATTATATTTCGTATAGAAGTAAAAATATGGTATAATAATTTAGGAATGTTTATTCCGATATTAGGAGGTGATATGATGTTTGAAAGTATTAACCCTATTGTTGTTATTCTTATCATAGCTGTCGCCTTCGTATTGCTAGCTTTTAATTCTGGCTATCTTTATCGTAAGAAGGTAGGCGAATCTAAAATTGGCTCTGCCGAAGAATTAAGCAGGAAAATTATAGAAGAAGCCAATAACCAAGCAGAAGCTTTAAGAAGAGAAACTCTTCTTGAGGCTAAAGATGAAATATCTAAACTAAAATCTGAAAATGAAGAACAGTTTAAACAGATTAGAAAAGATCTAGACAATAGAGAAGCTCGTCTGTTAAAAAAGGAAGAAAGCTTAGACAATCGATCTTTATTGATTGACAAAAAATCTGATCAAATCTCTAGTGACCAGAAAAAGTTGAAACAAAAAGAAGACAGAATTGATAAATTAATCGAAGAACAGCAATTGGAATTACAAAACATCGCTGGACTCACCAATAGTGAAGCTAAAGAAATAATTCTTAAAAACGTTAAGAGTGAAACGATTCATGAATCAGCAAAGCTTATAAAAGAGGCTGAGGAAAGAGTTAAAGCTGAGAGTAAAAAAATAGCAACGGATATTCTAGCAACGACAATTCAAAGGTATGCTGCTGAACAAGTTGCGGAAAATACTGTATCAGTTATTTCTCTACCTAATGATGAGATGAAGGGTCGAATTATAGGTCGTGAAGGCAGAAATATTAGAGCCTTTGAACAAGTTTCTGGCGTTAACTTAATTATTGATGATACCCCAGAAGCAGTTGTAATTTCATCGTTTGAGCCTATAAGGCGAGAAGTAGCTAAAGTGGCCTTAGAAAGACTCATCCAAGATGGTAGGATTAATCCCTCAAGGATTGAAGAAATGATAAATAAAGCTGATGAAGAAGTTGAACAGAGAATTATGGAAGATGGACAAGAGGCTGTAGAGAAGGCTGGTGTTGTTAATCTTCATCCTCAACTAGTTAGGTTGGTTGGTAAAATGAAGTTTAGGACATCTTATGGTCAAAATATTCTAAAGCACTCTGTAGAAGTTGCTAACCTTGCAGGTATGCTAGCAGAAGAAATTGGAGCAAATGCTCAGATAGCTAGGCGTGGAGGTTTGTTACACGATATAGGCAAAGCTATTGACCGTGAACAAGAAGGAACACATGTAAGTTTAGGCGTTGAAGTGGCAAATAAATACGGAGAAAACAAATATGTTATAAATGCTATTGAATCCCACCATGGTGAAGTAGAGCCAAACTGTGTTGAATCTATATTAGTTCAAACAGCTGATGCTATTTCAGCGGCAAGACCAGGTGCAAGACGTGAAAGCTTAGAAAAATATGTTAAGAGATTAGAAAACCTTGAAGGAATAGCTAATTCATTTGATGGAATAGAGAAATCATTCGCCTTACAAGCTGGTAGAGAATTAAGAATCTTAGTTAAACCAGATAAGGTGTCTGATGACGAAATGGTTGTAATTGCTAGAGAAATTGCAAAAAGAATTGAAGATGAATTAGAATACCCAGGTGAAATCAAAGTAAACGTATTAAGAGAGTCAAAAGCGATAGAATTTGCAAAATAAAATTATGTATCTAAAAAATGGACTGCTTAAAATAGCAGTCCATTTAATATTAAAAAAACTAATAACTAATATTGATAGTATTGATAGCTAGAATTTTTTAGCCAAGAAAATTATTGCACAAAATAACTATTTTGTGC
>NZ_CAMXYR010000076.1 GCF_947253225.1 uncultured Anaerococcus sp.
CGCTAGTTCCCCGTCTAGTGCATGGCGGAGAGCATGGGATTTGAACCCATGATACGCTTAAAACACGTATACACGATTTCCAATCGTGCTCCTTCAACCGCTCGGACAGCTCTCCTTACTACATTTACTTACTATACCATTTTATCAGAACTATTGCAAAACTTAATTTTGATTAATTAAATCTTCAATTTAAAACTTTTTTCAATCAATTATGAAAATAAGACTTACAGCTGATTTTTATTATAAAAGTTACTTGTGGTATAATAGCTAAGTAGAAAGGAAATTTTATGGCAAAAGCTTTGTATAGGGAGTATAGACCCAAAACCTTCGATCAAGTTCTTGGTCAAGATAGGGTTGTCAACGTCCTAAAAAATCAAGTGAAAAATAATAACTTTTCCCATGCATATATCTTTGCTGGTGAAAGGGGGTGTGGCAAGACTACTTGTGCAAAAATATTCGCTAAGGCTATTAATTGCTTAAATCCTAAAGATGGTTCACCGTGTCTTGAGTGTGAGAACTGCAAGGCCATAGATGAGGAAACAACTATCGATATCATTGAGATGGATGCGGCTAGTAATAGAAGAATTGACGATATAAGAAATCTTAAGGATAATGTGATTTATCCACCCAATAAACTAAAGTACAAGGTCTACATAATAGACGAGGCACATATGATTACTAGAGAAGCTTTCAACGCTCTTCTTAAAATTATGGAAGAACCACCTAGCCACCTAGTTTTTATTTTAGCCACAACAGAGATTGATAAGATACCAAATACAATTTTGTCCAGGGCACAAAATTTTGAGTTTAATAAGATTGACTCCAGTAAAATAAAAGAGCAGATAAATATTATCCTAAGAGACAAGAAAATTAAGATTGAAAACGAGGCTATTGACCTTATTATAAGGAAGGCCAAGGGAGCCATGCGTGATGCTTTGAGTATTTTAGATCAAGTTATTTCTTATAATAATGAGGAATTTACAGTTTCTGATGTTGAGAATTTGTTGGGAGTTGTTGATTTTTACGCAGTGGATAAATTGACATCTGCAATTTTTGCTTACGAGCAAAAGGAGGCTCTTTCTTATATTTTTAGCCTCAGGGCTAATAATAAGTCTAATAAAGATATACTAGATTCCTTAACTTTTTATCTAAGAGATATAATGATTTATAAGATGAGTGGGGATGAATCGATTTTTGAGAATGAGGAAAGGGCAGACTTTATCAGAAAAAAATCTAGCGAAATCGAGATTGATAGGTTGCTTGATATGCTTGATATTTTGAATGATTATGCTAACAAGTTGAGGACCTCAGATAATACTGATTTGATTATTGAGCTTATGATTGTTAGGTTGATTAATTTTAAGGATGTTAAGTCTTTGGATTCGAGACTTAGAAGCCTTGAGCGAAATAATAGTGAGGATATTGTTGGTATTATTAACAAGCTAGTAGACAAAAAACTTCAAAGTCTTGATATTAACAAGCTTGTTGAGATAAATTCAAAACAAGAACTCCAAAATTCATCAAGTATAGGCTCCGAAGGTGATTTTGTCAAAAAGACTAGGGATACTGAGTTTAAAGAAAGTATTGACTCCACGAATGACCTTAAAGTTGTCGATACCAAGGTTTTTGAAAATCAACAAGCCGATGATATGAGTAGAGAGGAAACGAAAATTTCTCTTCCTAATAATTTGGTAGAAGATGTTAAAGAAGTTATAATAAATATTGCGGGTAGGATGCTAAAACAGATGTTTGAATCTGATGGTTTTTACTACATCTATACTCCTGGGGAGTTTACTTTATATTTGAAGGATGGGTTTTACGGGATTTTTATCCAAACTAAGACTGAAGAAATAGGAAAAGCTCTTGGAAAGATTTTTGATAGAGAAATTGTATTTAGCTTAGAAGATTACTCCAAGTTTGATGGAGAATATCAAAAAAAAAATCTTGAGCTAAGCTCAGATAATAAATATGTGAAAGAAATCCCAGAAAAAGAGGAAATATTGACAGATTCAGTTACTAAAGTAGAAGAAGTTACTGAAGATGAGGCAACGAGTATCGATTTTGGTTCAAGTTTACTTAGATTAAAAGAGATATTTGGAGCAGAATTAATAGTTAAATAAAAAGGAGAATTAATATGGCAAGAGGCGGATTTAGAGGCGGTGCACCAAGCATGAATAATATGATGAAACAAGTTAAGAAGATGCAAGAGCAAATGGAAAAGGCTCAAGCTGAGATTGAAGAGAAGGAATTCTCATCTTCCGCTGGTGGTGGAATGGTTGAAGCTACAGTCAACGGCAAGAAGGAAGTTTTAAGGGTTAAAATCAACCCAGATGTAGTTGACCCAGATGATGTTGAAATGCTTGAAGATCTTATTATGGTTGCCATTAATGATGCTATGACAAAGGCAGCTAACTATAATGAGGAAACTATGGGTAAACTTACAGGCGGAATAAACATTCCTGGTTTAATGTAATGGCTTTGTTTCCAGAATCCTTAAATAATTTGATTGAACAGTTCCAGAAACTTCCAACCATAGGTAGGAAAAGTGCCGAGAGGCTTGCTATGTCTATTGTTGATGAAGATAGGAAAACTGTTGATGACTTTGCAAAGAGTCTTATAGAAGTAAAGGATAGGATTCATACTTGTGAAATTTGTGGAAACTTAACTGAGGGTGATATTTGTGATATATGTAAAGATATTACTCGAAACGAGGAATATCTTTGTATAGTTGAAGATATTAGAAATCTAATAGCTATTGAAAAATCACATGCTTATAGGGGACGTTATCATGTTTTAGGGGGTCTTATTTCACCATCTGATGGGATAGGACCTGACCAGTTAAATATAGATAAATTATTAGAAAGAATTGACAAAGAAGAAGTTAATGAGGTTATAATGGCTATTTCTTCAACCATAGAAGGTGAAACTACAATCTTGTTTTTATCAAGTATTTTGGCTAAGAAAAATATAAAAATAAGCAAACTAGCTCAAGGAATTCCTGTAGGATCTAATCTTGAGTATTTTGACCAACTAACCCTAGAAAGAGCTCTCGAAGATAGGAGAGAAATTATTGATTAAAATAAAAAAATTGATAGTCTTAGCCTTGGTAGGTTGTTTGTTTACATCTTGTTCTGCTAGTAAATCTGATGTCAAAGATAGGGCTAGCCAAGCAAAAATCAGTGAAGCCAAAGCAGTTACTAGCGAAATTAATGTAAGTGTATCTACTTTTGCGTCAAGTACTATTTTGGATTATATGGCAAAAGGTGAAGATCAAGCTTATGAAGTTAAATTTGAAGATGACCTCGGAAAGCTAATGGAAGGAAAATTCGATATAGCAGTGGTGCCTGCTATTATGGCTCCTGCTATCTATAATGCTACAAATTCAGGTGTAAATATTTGTGCTATAAGCCTTTTGAATAATTTGTATACAATGAGTGATACAGAAATAAATTCAGCAAAGGATTTATTTGGTAAAACTCTTCTATTAAAAGATATGGGTGCAAGTTTAGACAAGGCTATCGAATCTAAATTATCTATTTTAAAGAATCTTTTGGGTATGGATATTGCTTTTTACAAGGATTCCAATGATTTAAGTGATATGATTTTAGAAAAAAAATCTTTTTTGGCAATACTACCAGAACCATATCTGTATAAAATAAATAGAGATAGAAAATATATAGCCTACGATTTTTCGGAAACTCTTCCATTCTTATCATTGGATAAGCAAGGTCTTGAAAATGATTTGATATCTGAAGTGGTGCTTGTTAATAAAAAATTTGCTAAGGATAATAATAATGCTTTGGATAAATTCTTGGATGATTATAAAAATGCTACAGAGAAGATTCAAAATAATCCTCATATGTCAGCTAGCCTTATTAATAAATATGGACTAAATAGTAAGGAAATGGAAGAAATTTATAGAAGCCTTAACATTGTTTATATTGATGGGGATACCATGAAGGGAATGTTTAATATTTATATGGACACACTCGAAAAGATTAAGCTAAACTTCTACCAAGGAGAAAGACCAGGTGATGATTTCTACTACGTCAAGTAGAAAATTATCTAATAAAATAAAGGATCACAAAATGCTTTATAAAAAAACTTACGAAAATAGTACTGAAAAATTTAAAAAAATGGCTGATAAAGTTCAAACCGATCCTATGCTTTTGAAGTATCATATTTACCCTGAAGCTGGTTGGCTCAATGACCCAAATGGTCTATGTCAATTTAAAGGAAATTTTCACATATATTTTCAATATTCTCCCCTCGATGAAAATAGAAAAGAAATAATTTGGGGACATGTTTCAAGCCCTGATTTTATACATTTTAAAAGAGATAATCCTTTCTTGTATGCAGATTCACCCTTAGACAAAGATGGGGCTTATTCAGGATCTGCATTCATAAAAGATGATGAAATAAACTATTTTTATACTGGAAACGTAAAGTATGACGGAGATTTTGATTACATAAATGATGGACGTGAGCACAATACTATAAAAGTTAAGTCTAGGGATGCTGTTAATTATGATGAAAAGGAATTGATTCTAACGAATTCAGACTATCCTTTGGATATTACTAAGCATGTTAGAGATCCTAAAATATACGAAAAAAATGGCATATATTATATGTTCTTAGGAGCAAGGAGCAAGGAAGATAAGGGAATGGTCCTAGTTTTTAAGTCTGCGGACTTAGAAAATTTCACATACCATATGCGTATAGAAAGCAATGATAAATTTGGCTATATGTGGGAGTGTCCTGATTTTTTCGAGCTTAATGGTAAGGATTTGTTAATTGTTTGCCCCCAAGGACTACAAAAAGAGGACTACAAATATCAAAATATTTATCAAGCTGGTTATTTTCCAATAGAAATTGACCTAGAAAATAAAGAATATAGGTTAGGAAAATTTAAAGAGCTGGATTATGGTTTTGATTTCTATGCCCCACAAACTTTTCAAGATGAAAGTGACAGAAGAATTTTGCTTGGATGGATGGGGATGCCAGATGCAGAATATACTAACCCAACTACTAAATATAAATGGCAACATTGTCTAACTATTCCTAGAGAATTAACTTATATAAATGGAAAAATTTGTCAAAGACCTATTAAAGAACTAAAAAAATTAAGGCAAGAAAATGAGTATTTGCCTAGGGGAGAAAAGCTAGAAATAAGTGTTTTTGAAGCTTTATGTTCAAAAATAGCATCCGAATTTAAGGTGAAATTGAGAGGAGATGTTACTTTAACTTACAACAACCAAACTCTTATACTAAACATGGGAGAAAGCTCCTGGGGCAGAAAGATAAGACAAGTTAGAATAGAAGAAATCGAAAATATAAGAATATTTTCAGATAAATCAAGCTTGGAAATCTTTATAAATGACGGAAGCTACACTCTATCAACCAGAGTATATTCAAAAAATATGAATTTTTCATCTGATGATTTAGACTTTGAAGTCTATAGACTAAATCCAATTAAGTTTATGTAAGATAAAAATTTTAGCTAGATTATCTTTTAGAAAATATATGTCAACAAATGAAAGGATAGGGTATTATACTTTATGAGAAAAGATAGCGAGAATACAAGGGAAATCAAAAATCTTTACAATAAAGACAAAAATACTTATCTTAAAGATTTTAAAGATAAATTCAATGATGGCAAAAACATTAGTTATCTCGAAAGAAAGCTAAATGAGTTTAAGCTAGGGAAATTAGAAATTAACGGTAAATAGTTAATGATAGTTGAATATGATTAATAAATATAGAAATATTATTTCAAAAATGACAATACAAATTAAATATATG
>NZ_CAMXYR010000077.1 GCF_947253225.1 uncultured Anaerococcus sp.
TATAAATATCAAAAAAGAACATTTTATTATGCAAAGAATAAATGTTTTCACAAAGGAGTAAATATGAAAAATTATGACACATCTAAAATCAGAAATTTAGCTTTAGTCGGTCACTCAAAGGCAGGTAAGACCTCTTTGACAGAAGCACTACTATATAAAACTGGTGTGATCGATAAGAAAGGAAAAGTTGAAGAAGGTTCAACCGTTTCAGATTATGAAGCTCAAGAAAAAAAGAGAAAAATATCCCTTCAAACTTCAATAATTCCAATCGAATACAATGATTTTAAGATTAATTTTATAGATTCTCCTGGATTTTTTGACTTTGAAGGTGAAGTTTTGCAAGCTCTAAGAGCAGCAGAATCAGCACTTTTTGTTATAGATGGAGAAAATGGTATAGAAGTTGCTACCGAAAAATATTGGAAGTACACCCAAGAGATTAATCTTCCTTCTATAATTTTTGTAAACAAATTGGATAAGGAAAATGCTAACTTCAATAAGGTTGTTTCAGACCTCCATATAGAATTCGGCAAGAAAATAATTCCTCTAACCTTGATGTTGGGTGAGGGTGAGAACTTCGAGGGAATTATTGATGTTATAGAAAAGAAAGCCTACACTTATGAAAACAACGAGAAAAAGGAAGTGGAAATTCCTGAGATAAGACTTGCCGAAGTGGATGAAGTTTATAATCAAGTTATAGAAGCCGTGGCAGAGTCTGACGATAGCTTGATGGAGAAATTCTTTGAGGGAGAAGAGTTTTCCGAAGAAGAATTTATGAAGGGTCTTTCTAAGGCAATCCTCCAAGGGGATGTTGTTCCATTAATCGCAGGTTCAAGCGAAAAACACATAGGTCTGACATCTTTATTGGATACCATTACAAAGTATATGCCTTCAATTGATGATGAAGCAGCAAATATTGGTTATAGGGTAAAAGAAGGTTACCAAGCTTTTGAACCTAAGGCAGATGCACCATTTTCTGCAGTTGTCTTTAAGACAATCGCCGATCCATTTGTTGGAAAGATATCAATCTTTAAGATGATTTCTGGTTCACTTAAGAAAGATGATAAGATTTTAAATGTAAGTAAGGGCGTTGAAGAAAAGGTTGCAAATCTCTTTGTCATGAGAGGAAAAGAGCAAATAAAAGTTGATAAACTAGTCGCTGGAGATATTGGAGCTTTCTCTAAGGTGGACTCTGCATCAACTGGAGATACCCTAGCTAGCAAGGAAAAACCAATTGAGTATAAGAGAATTAAATATCCAAAACCAGTTCTCTTCTATGCGATTAGAGCTCTTAGCAAAAACGATGAAGATAGGATATCTGAAGCTTTACAAAAACTTGCCGAAGAAGATCCAACCTTTAAGGAAGAAAGAAACCAAGAAACTAACCAATCAATCTTATCAGGTCTTGGCAATGTTCAGCTTGAAGTTTTGATGGATAAATTAAAAGATAATTATTCGGTAAATACTGAAGTAGTAGAATATAGAATCCCTTATAGGGAAACAATCAAGTCTAAGTCAGATGTTCAAGGAAAACACAAGAAACAATCTGGTGGTGCAGGTCAGTATGGAGATGTATTCATTAGATTTGAGCCTATTGAAGAAGATTTTATCTTTGATGAAGAAGTTTTTGGAGGAGCTGTTCCAAAGAACTACTTCCCAGCAGTAGAAAAGGGCCTTGTAGAATCCCTAGCTGAAGGACCACTTGGAGGTTACAAGGTTACTGGCATCAAGGCAACTCTCTATGATGGGTCCTACCATCCAGTAGATTCCAACGAACAAGCCTTCAAGACTGCGGCAAAAATAGCCTTCAAGAAAGGAATAGAAGCAGCAGATCCAATCCTTCTCGAGCCAATTATGAAACTAGAAATCAATGTTCCAGATGCAAACATGGGTGATGTAATGGGAGATATGAACAAAAGACGTGGAAGAATCCTTGGTATGGAACCACAAGCTGACGGAAGTCAAGTCATTTTGGCAGAAGCTCCTCTAGCCGAAGTTTTAACCTATGCGATTGACCTTAGAAGTCAAACGTCAGCTCGTGGCTCATTCTCTATGGAATTTGTTAGATATGAAGAAGTGCCAAAAGAAATTACTACTAAAGTATTAGGAAAATAAAGAAAGAATAAGCAAGGAGAGTGCAATGGCAAAGTGGGAAATAATTAATATAGATCCTTGGCTAAAGGACTATGAAGGCGATATCAACTTGAGGATGGATCGCTATAAAGAACAGAAGGAAAGACTTTTAGGAGTTGACGGAAAACTAATAGATTTTGCTAATGCACACAAGTATTACGGTTTTCACAAGATAAAAACAGGTTGGATATATAGGGAATGGGCACCAAATGCTGATGGACTCTATCTCATAGGGGACTTTAATAACTGGGACAGGCATTCTCACCCAATGAGAAGAATCAACAATGAAGATTGGGAGATTGAAATAAAAGGAATTAGAAACCTTCCTCATGGCTCAAGGGTCAAGGTTCTTGTTGATGCTAACGGAAAGATTAGTGATAGGATTCCCTTGTATGCAACAAGGGTAGAAATGGATGAGAATCTCGACTATGCTGGAATTATTCAAAATCCTAGAAAGAAATTTAAGTGGGAAGATGAAAGTTTTAAGATAAATAGGGATAAGCTCTTAATCTATGAAGCCCACATAGGTATGGCTGGTGAGGAAGGTAAAGTTTACTCCTACAAGGAGTTTGAAAAATACATTCTTCCAAGAATAAAAAAAGATGGCTATACAACTATCCAGCTTATGGCAATAGCAGAACATCCTTACTATGGATCTTTTGGCTATCAAGTGTCCAATTTCTATGCCCCAAGCTCTTGGTATGGTGAAAATGATGAACTAAAATCATTAATCAACTCCTGTCACAAGGAAGGTATCAATGTCATAATGGACTTGGTTCATTCTCATGCTGTCAAAAATACCGCTGAGGGAATAAACGAATTTGATGGAACAGTCTATCAATTTTTTCACGAAGGAGAAGAGGGCAACCATCCAGATTGGGACTCCAAACTATTTGATTACAAGAAACCTGGAGTTTGTCATTTCCTTCTATCAAACATTAAATACTGGCTAGAAGAGTTTCACTTTGATGGCTTTAGGTTTGATGGTGTAACTTCCATGATTTACAAAGACCATGGCAGGGGCGAAGCCTTTGACTCCTACAAGAAATACTTCTCCATGAACACGGATATAGAAGCCATAAACTACTTGCAATTAGCCAATGAGCTTATAAAAGAAATAAAGCCATCTGCTATAACCATTGCAGAAGATATGAGTGGAATGCCAGGAATGTGTCTGCCACTAGAGGTAGGGGGAATTGGATTTGACTATAGACTTGCAATGGGGATGCCAGACTTTTGGGAAAAAGCTCTACTAAAAAGGGATGAGGACTGGGATTTATCCAAAATGTGGTATGAGCTTTCAACCCATAGACCAGAAGAGAAGAGAATTTCCTATGTTGAAAGTCACGATCAAGCCTTAGTCGGCTCTAAGACAAGCATCTTTAGGCTTGCTGATCAAGAAATGTACTGGAATATGAGAAAAGACGATCATAATATGGTAATAGATAGGGCTATTGCCCTCCACAAAATGCTAAGATGGATTACCATATCCATGGGAGCAGATGGTTACCTAAACTTTATGGGCAACGAATTTGGTCATCCTGAATGGATAGATTTTCCGAGAGAAGGTAATGGATATTCCTACCATTATGCCAGACGTCAATGGTCTTTGGCAGATTCCAAGGATTTGAAATACCAATACCTAAACAATTTTGACAACGCCATGATTGACTTTGTCAAAGAAAACAATCAACTATCAAACGAAACATACAGGCTATGGATAGATAATGATAGAAAGATTATAGCCTTTAGAAATGGAGACGTAGTCTATATCTTTAACTTCCATCCAGAAAATTCTTACGAATCCTTCCACCTACCAATCCACGACATAGGTGAGTTTGAAGTAGTAATGGATACCGATGAAGAAGAATTTGGCGGCTTTGCAAGAATTAGCCACGAATATATATATCAAACAGAAAGGTTGGCAGGAACTGATTATGACGGAATAAAAATCTACATTCCATCAAGAACGGGGCTTGCTCTAAAGAAAATCAAATGAAAATAATTTGTCTAGGAGATTCCTTCACCCAAGGGTACCTAGTAGATAAGGAAAACTACACCCGCTTTCTTGAGAAGGCGGGCTTTCTAGTTAGAAACCTCGGGGTAAATGGGTCCACCACCGAAGAAATGTTAAATAGGTATGAGGGGTTTAAAGGATCGGATAAAAAAGATGTTCTTGTAGTATTTGGAGCTACAAACGACTTTCTAAATGGAGAGAGCGTAGAATTTGCCTACCAAAATCTAAAACGTATATTAAATATGAGAAAAGTAGAGAAAACAATCCTTGTTCTACCTCCTTATATAGAAGAGGAGGAAGTCTATATATTCTACAAAGAAGTTAATGACAAAATCGACTACCTAGATGAAAAATTAGAAAATCTAATAAAAAATCAAGATGTAAGCCTAATAGATGCAAGGAAAATTTCTGGTAGATATATTGATGGAATTCATTTGGCTAGAGATTTTCACAAAAAACTAGCAGAGGAAATATTAAGGGAAATTAATGATTGAACAAATAGAAAAGCAGGAAATGGTAAGAGAAATAATGAGAAATAAATTGCTCTATGGAGCCATATCCCTAGTGATAGTAGTCCTAGTAAGTGTGATAATTCTTACCATTATAAAAAAAATAATAAATAAGTTTCTTGAAGGAAGCCTAGTAAAAAAATCATCAGTCAATACAAATAAAATACACACAATATCCAAGGCTTTATACTCTATAATAAGAGTTGTAATCATATTTATAGCTATAACAATGGTTCTTGACATATTCGGCATCAATACATCGACTCTCATAGCGACAGCAGGAGTTGGTGGTGTTGCTCTAGCTCTAGGAACTCAGACCTTAATAGCAGACTTCATAAAAGGGATGTTAATAATCGTAGATGATAAAATAAGGGTAGGAGAATGGATAAAGGTAGCAGGAATTGAAGGGGAAGTTGAAGCTCTCGACTTTAGAGTAACAAAAGTAAGGGATTTTAATGGATCGCTACACATAATACCAAACTCAGAAATAACAAGTGTCCAAAACTTCAACAGGGGTCTAATGATATCTGAAGCAACCTTTAGTGTATCTAATGATACAAGCCTTGACCAAGTAAAAGAAATGGTCGAAGCTATTTCTACAAAAATAGCTAATAAAGAGGAATACAAGCGTGTATTTAAAGAGAGATTTAAAATATTTGAAATTAAAGATCTGAATGACTTCTCATATAAAGTAAGAATTACCGCTAAAGTAAAGAATGGTCTCCAGTGGAAAATTTCAAGAGAGATTAGAGAAATGATAAAATATGAAATGGAAGAAAGGAAAATAAAAAGCTCATTAGTGGAGCATAAAAGTTATGAAAAAATACAAGGTAGATGATATAGTTACACTAAAAAAGGGACATCCCTGCGGAGAAAATTTATGGAAAATTCAAAGGCTAGGAGCAGATATCAAGCTTAAATGCCTGGGATGTGAAAAAAACATATGGATGAAAAGATTAGACTTTGATAAAAAAATTAGAAAAATAAAAGACAAAGATGGGAAGATGGTAGCAATAGTTAACTACAACCCAGACTAAAAACAGGAAAAATCACCTAACCCAATGGTTAGGTGATTTTTTAAATAAAAAA
>NZ_CAMXYR010000078.1 GCF_947253225.1 uncultured Anaerococcus sp.
TTATCAAGACTCTTTTTGGGCAATCATCACCCCAATAGGTGCCAACCCTCCATAGGCCAAATTCATTTCAAGCACTGAAAAGCCGTTTTTTTCAACAAATTCTTTAAATAATTCTTGATTCCATTCTTCATACATCTTAAATCCAAAAATTGACATAATCTTTTTTAAAATATTTCTTTCTTTGCCTTCTTTCCATAGAAAAGTAGGAGCAAGCAAAATCCCCTTAGGCTTTAATACCCTATATATTTCTCTCATTGCCCTATCTGCTTTGGGCATAATATGAAGTGCGTTAGCAATTAAGACACAATTAAATTTTTCATTTGCAAAAGATAAGTTCCCTGCATCAGCCACTTCAAAGCTAAGATTATCGCCTCCCCCACGCTTTTTAGCTTCAATAATCATTTGCTCAGAAAAATCTGTCCCAATCCAACTCTTAGTCATATTCGAAAGAGAAAAGGAAAATTGCCCTGAACCACAAGCAAGTTCGAGCACATCCATATCTTTATTCAAATAAGGACTAAGGTATTTACAAACTTCATCATAAAGTCCTTTGTCTTTTTTCATAAAAGGTGCATATAGCTTAGCAAATCTATCCCAAAAATTTTTATCGCCTTTATCAGTCACTTGTACCACTCCTATAATATAAGTCATTAAAAAAACTTTTATACATCTAATTCTACGATCCCTGCATCTTTTATTTGAAAATGCGTTTCTTTATTTGTATAAGCTATTCCATTTTCCAAACACAATATTACATTAATTACTCCACCATGAGTAACCAATAGGACATTTCTCTTTCCGACTTGTTTTTTAAAATTATACCATGCACCCTTAATACGAAAAAAGAATTGTTCTGGACTTTCTCCCCCAGGCCATGTTTCCGTCCAAGCAAGTTTTCTCCAATATTTTCCAGGATATTTTTCAAAAGCTTCTGATTTTTCCATACCAGCTAATAATCCATTATTAACTTCACGAAATTGAGGCAAATATATTATATCCAAAGAAAGTGAATCAGCCACAATCTCAGCAGTTTCTTTTGCTCGCTTCAAATCACTAGAATATATACTAGTAATACCCTTATCTGATAATTTATGCTTTACCCTATGAAGCTCTAGTCTACCAGTTTCAGTTAAACCATTTCCGCTCCATCCACCAAAGCGATTATCAGGATCAGCACCATGTCTCATTAAATAAATCATTTAAAAATATATCCTCAAATTCTAACTTGCCTTAATTTTAGAAAGTTAAAAATTTATTCTCAATTCTCATACTTAGATTCTAATGCCTCTAATGCAAGATCAATAATATCAATATCAAACTCCTTCTTAGAAATTCCCATAGACTTTAGAAACTCTTTATTTTTCCTAAATGATTTCCACAAGAGAGTTTTAGTTTCCTTATCTATATCAATCTTATAAAGCATGTTGGCAAGCGATATAATTAAACCCTTACTATCCTTGTATATGCTAATATCTATATTTTTACTTTTCATAACCATAAAAGAGTCAAAATCCTCTAGCGAAAATTTTGCTTCTAATCCTTTGATTGGATTTATTAAAAGCTGTGTTGATGAATGCATTAAATTGACATAAGCGCCTAGCGAGTACTGCTGTTTTTCTGTCATCAAATCATAGTCAAGACCAAAGGTCTGAATGTTTTCTATCGCCTCATCTAACTTTTCACTCTCATTATCTGTTCGTTTTATACGCTCTAAAATTTCTACAATTGCAAGCTGATATGATTTTATATCCCTATGACTTATGGTAGTAAAGAGATTCTCTAATTTCTTTTTATCATTACTATTCTTAAAAAAGAGTAATCCGCTCGCCAAAAACGATACTCCTGCAATAGCCCATCCTACAGGACCAGCCATGCTAAGAAATACTTGACCTGCTGCCATTCCTCCTCCACCTGCAACTATAGCCCCACCTCCAAGCCATGCTAAGGCCGCATTTGTTGCTGCCGCCCCACCTAAAGCAGCGATAGCTGTCCCTGTTGATGCAATGCCAAATGTAGTTGCAACTCCCATAGCCGCTGTTGGCCCCAATGTTACAACAGCAAGGCCAAGGCCTGCACCGGCTGCTCCGACTCCGGTATTTTTAACAAGTGCCTTATTATATTCTTTTTCTATACTTTCAGCTTGTTTTTTCCAAGCAGCTTTTTCTTTCTCCAAGTTTTTATATTTAAGTTTCTCATCACTAGGCACATTACGGATATTATCAAATGAGTCTTGGATTTTTGTTAATGACTCATAAAGTTTCTTTGTATGATTTCCGAGATCTTCAATAGTAATATTAGTAAGATTTATTGTTGCTTGTACCTTATCCTGTGCTTGTTGAAGCTTACTTCTTTTTTTACTTGTTTTCATAATTATTTCCCTCCTTGAAATAAGAGTCAATATCCGCTTTATTTCGCAATATTTGATTCTTTGGAACATTTCTATTCTCTGCCAAAAGAACAGATTTTTCAAAGGCTTCTATATACATATCACTTTCCTTTAATTCCTGAGTAAACAAAAGGAGGTCTTTATCATCATATACTTCTGAGAGGATTTTTAATCCATCAATATAATCAGAAATAATTATTTTTTCTTGTCTTAAAGAAAAATTCTTCTTTTGTGCTTGATATAGTTTTATCCCTCTATTAGCCTCACCATATAAAGAAATTGTAAATCTACCGAGACCCACAATATTTAATCGCATTAAGAATTGATCGATTCTAAAATTCCCCGCACCTTGAATAAATCCTTGAATAAGTGCATCTCCTGCATCAAGTAAACAAAATGTTCCATGAGCTACGGTAAGCATTCTTTTTACACTAGCATTAGAAAAAGGTTCACATGATTTCCACATCAAGGCAAAAGACCTATCCCTATTTTGATCATCCATAAAATATCGAACCAAGCGTCTGATAGAGTAAACCATCCTAACCAATAACTCATTAACAATTACTGGTACAGCCTTAGCAGCCTCAAATCTTAAATCATATCCTTGCTTATATATTTCTAAAGCAAATTTATTGATAGCCTTATCAAACTCTGTGTTTGAAATATTAAGCTTCTTCTTAATAACAATAATATCATTAGTCCAAGTCAATAATGGTGATGGGATGCCCATTCCTCTTCCCTTACTAGCTGAAGAGCCAGACATATCTGAAATTAGATTGCCCAGCCAATTTATAAATCCGCAAAACAATTTAGGAGAAATATTTGCTCCTTGGAGCACGAACTTATCATCAGCTTCTTGCAAAGAAATTAATTCTCCTTCAGAAATGAAATGTGATGTATTTGCAAACTGATCAAGAATTGAGAAGAATAATCCTAGTAAGCTCGGATTATGACCCAATGATTTAAAATGATGATTCCTTGGATTAAGGTCAAAGACCAGCCTTGCAGCATCTCCCGCACCTGTCTGGTCATAGGGAATCTTAAACTTATTCTCTATATATTTTATTGCTGAGGAAAGAGAACTATCACTATTTCCATCCCAACCACAAATCTTAGCAAAATCCATAGTGCGATTTTCAAACCATTTGTCCGTAATATTACCTATCGCTGACTCCCCAGCTTTTCCCACAAGAAAAATATCCATAAGTCCACATATTGCCCCACTAGCTGCAGCTAGTATATAGTCTTTCTGGTGTAAGTTTTTTAAGTGTATTTTCATTTTCATAAAGCTTTGACACAATCTCAGACATCTCAAATTCCGCATACTTCATTGCCATCTGTATGTTAGAAGCAAACTCATATCCCTCTTCACTTATGCCAAAATCTAATAATATTGCTATTTCATTATTCTTCTCACTAGAGATTTCCATCTATCTCCTCCGTTTATTCTCTTCTTCTAAATCAAAAAATTTTCATATTTTTGATTTTTAGTACCCTCTTAGACAAAGCTAAACTCTTGGTTGGTTTTAATATATAGAAAAATCTTTTCCTTGCTTACAGCTTTCGTACATATCTTATAGTTTTTATGACATATAACTTGCAAAGTACGATAAGTAAGGCTATGTTGATCATTATTATTTTATCAAGTTAGCACTGATTTTATCAAATGTTTCTTCGCTTAATTTCCAAATACCTGAATATGGCTGTTCAATATAGCTAATGTTTCTATCTTTATATAAAAACGCTATGCTTAGACCTCCTTCTACATTTTTGTGATGTAATTTAATGATAAGATAATCATTAATATTTGTGGGTTGAGCGTTAACACTTTCCCTATTGGTATCATCGGTGTTTTCCTTAACATCAGCAATAATGCTAGATATTTCATCTTGACCCTCAATTTTCACACGATCTTCTGAATTGTTTTTCATAATTTCAATTTCTTTTACTTCTTCGGCATTAGGTAGATTGATTTTTTTATTACTAACACCACATGCAGTTAATTACAAAATACTTATTAAAACCACTGCGATTCCAAGATAGTTTTTCATAGTTTTCATCTCCACTTTAGATTTATTATAAAGGCCCTCAGTAGAATTTTACACTTTTTAAATCTATGCAATAGTGTCGCAACATTTAAAATTAAATTTTTTCAAAAGATACTCCTTGATTTGTGCATAAGTAGCTTTGCTTTCAAATACTGGTCTGTTAAATTCCTCTATAACTTCTCTATTCTCTAAGACCTTTTTAAAAAATCATAAGAATGAACTGCTGATTAATATAGCAATTACAAAAATACATCTTATAATATAAACTCTAAATTTGATAATAAATTATAACTAAGTAAGAAGAATTTATGAAAATATGAAAAATGATATTATACAGAGTATTGTAAAATAAAAAGAAGCAGATTAATTCCACTTCTTTGATACTATATTTTTATTATCTTTGAACACCCAAGTAATTATCTATTTATGATTTTCATTTAAGAAAGCATCAATAGTTTTTCTTGATTCGATTCTTGCTTTTTCATTGCCTTCAATTTTTCCACCTGTTGCAAAATTATGAATAATCATCGTACCATCATTAGAAGGTTCTCTTAGGAAATTTTACATCTCCTTGCCGGTGGGCATAATAGTGCCTGCCAGCTGATGGAGTCTATTAGCCCGTCGGCAAGGTGAGGCTTTACGTGGAGGTTCTTCTAATGATATTGGGACGATTTATTCATTCTGCAACATCCCCTTGTAAAAATTATAAAGTTATTTCATCATATTTTTGTATTTACTAATAATAGCCTAAAAACTACTATTACACCCATGTAGTTTTTTTGAGTCTTTTTGATGTATCCTTCTTCATCTTTTTCAAATACAAATTGCTTATAAACTCATTAAAATGCAGGATTTCTAAATTTATATCTTTTGTATCAAC
>NZ_CAMXYR010000079.1 GCF_947253225.1 uncultured Anaerococcus sp.
TCAAGAAACTCTGGGTGGTCTTTGAAAAGCTCTTTTAGCTTATCAGTGTACTTGGAAAGTCTAAAGAAATAAGTTTCTTCTTCTTGGTAGTCTACATCTCTTCCACAATCAGGACACTTGCCATCTTCCAACTGAGCCTCAGTCCAAAAAGTCTCGCAAGGAGTACAATAATATCCCTTATACTCACCCTTGTAGATATCGCCTTGGTCGTAGAGTTTTTTAAAGATTTTTTTGACATCTTCTTCGTGTTGATGCTCAGTTGATCTTATGAAACGGTCATAGTCAATCTCAAGTTTTTTCCAAAGCTCGATTGTCTCAGAAGCTATCTTATCGACAAAATCTTGAGGAGCAACTCCCGCATCTTGAGCACTTTTCATGATTTTTTGTCCATGTTCATCAGTTCCTGTAGTTAAGAAGGTATCATATCCTAATAAATTTTTGTATCTTTTGAGCACATCTGCAATAACAGAAGTGTAGGTATTACCGATATGAAGGTTGGAATTTGGATAATATATCGGTGTTGTAATATAATAAGGTTTTTTCTCTGTCATAATAATCCTTTCATAATCCTAATGCATATACTAGCTTTATCATACTTCAAAAGAGCCTATAAATCATCACTTTAATTTATCATTGATGAAAATAATATTTCAAAAAAATATTAGAGCCCGTTTAAAAAATCAAGTCCCTTGCTTTATCTTCTCAAGTAGTGTATATTAAACTATAATAAAACTTACAATGAAACCAGTAGGACCTTGTTTGAAACAACTTGGTACGAATTACACTTCATTTTGTTTACGACCTGCCTAGAGTCTATCCTAGGCGCTGAGTATAAAGAAAGCTGGTACCGCACTTGTTGCGCTTTTATGCTCTTTTTTTGTACCTATTTTTACGAAAAGAAAGGAAAATAAATGAAATTCACTTACGAAAAAGAATACGACAATATCTTTGATGAATTAGTTGACCGTGGCTACTATGAACAAGCTACCAACGAAGAAGAACTCAAGGACTTATTAAAAAACGAATCAGTAAAGTTTTACTGTGGATTTGATGCCACAGCCGACTCCCTAACTGTAGGCCACCTCATCCAAATCATGGTCATGATGCGTATGCAAAACTACGGCCACAGGCCTGTTGCCCTTCTCGGTGGAGGAACAACCCTTATAGGAGATCCTTCAGGAAGGTCTGATATGCGTCAAGTTATGACAGTCGAAAGAATCAACCACAATGCCGCTTGCTTTTACAAGCAATTCCAAAGATTTTTGGACTTCTCTGACGGCAAAGCTACCATGCTTAACAACAAGGATTGGCTCCTTGACCTAAACTTTGTAGAATTTCTAAGAGATGTGGGAAGCGAATTTTTAGTTAACGAAATGATAAAAAAAGATGCCTACAAGAACAGGATGGCAGCAGGTGGACTAACCTTCTTTGAATTTTCCTACATGCTCCTCCAATCCTATGACTTCTTGAAAATGTATAGGGAAGATGGGGTAAGTCTTGAAATGGGTGGGTCTGACCAATGGTCAAACATCATCGGTGGAGTTGACCTTATCAAAAAACACGAAAATGGCAAGGCCTACGGTATGACCTTCTCCCTCCTTACAACAGCTGACGGAGTAAAAATGGGTAAATCTCAAAAGGGAGCTGTATGGCTTGATGAAAATAAGACTTCCCCTTACGAAATGTTCCAATACATGAGAAATGTCGATGACAGGGATGTCGAGAAATTCCTCCTCCAACTTACCTTCCTCCCAACAGAAGAATGTAGAAGGCTAGGAAGCCAGACAGAAGCAAGCGAAATCAATAAGGCAAAAGAAATACTCGCCTACGAAGTTGTAAAACTCGTCCATGGCAAGGAGAAAGCTGACGAAGCTCTTGCAGCAGCCAAGGCTCTTTTCTCTGGCAAGGGAGATGAATCTGCCATGCCTACCAGTCAAATCGCAAAAGCCGACCTTCCAAAGGGTCTGCTTGCCCTAATGACAGAAACTGGCCTTACCAAATCAAATGGAGAGGCCAGAAGAGCCATCCAACAAGGTGGAGTATCAATCAACGATACAAAAATAACCGACCCTTCCTTTGAAGTTACAGAAGAAATCTTTGAAGAAGAAAGAATAATAATCAAAAAAGGCAAGAAAAACTTCCACAAGGTTGACCTCGCCTAGATATTTTACAAGTAGCCTTAGGGCTACTTTTTTTCGCCCTTATCTTAGATTAATATCGAATATAAGTCTATTGATATTAGATGAAATTTGTCCTATAATTAAATTAATCAAATATATATCTAACTTATCAGGCTATCTTAGATATATATCGAATAAAGGAGGTCTTATGGATCAAGTTTTTAATGATTTCAATATTATAGAAAAGCCCCTTCTTGTAAATGAGGCAGGGCTTATCATCTACTACTATACAAATTGGCTATCTGCCTCAAACAAGAGTCAATATAGCTTTGATATAGCCTATCCTGGCTTTTCTTTCTCAAAGGATTGGCTTTTGATTTCCATAGAAGAGGTTTTTGCTTCCGAAAAAGCCTATGTCGATTTTGTAAAGAAAGTTAAAAGTGAGGCCCTTCCTTATTTGGAGGAGTTTTTTACGGAAAAGAATACCGATATTCTTAATCTTTTTTACATATTTACGGAAAATGATGAGAATTATCTGCCTTTTTTTGCAGGAATTTTTCAAAATCTCAATATTTTTGATTTAAAAGATTTAACTTATGAGCGTTTCAAAGAAGTTTTTGACTTTTGTTTCCTAAAATTTATGGGAGTTGAGCTTGGTGATGAAAATCACAAGGACCTTGCAAGTCTTATAGTTAACAAAAAGAAGGCCTTCAAGGAAAATTTCATGACCTTGATAGCGAAACTTCCTTACAGGGATGAGTTGTCTATGAGCCTAGTGAGGTCTTACTCAAATACTAGGTCTATCTACGATAGGCTCCTTCCCCTTCTTGAAAAACTTTGTGAGATTTTAAAAGACCATATCCCTCTTATCAGTAAAGACCTAACAAATCATTTTGACCATATCAAGGAGGATGATTATAAGTTTATCAAGGATATTATTGACCAAGTTGGGATAAATTCTTTTTTACTTACTAATGATAAGCCCCTTAGTGTCTACTCTCTCTGTATGGCACCAAATATGGAAATGATTCAATTTATGTCAGAAGATATAGACTTTGCCTTTATAAAGTTTGGTATTTTTGCTGATAAGGAAAAGAAAAATCTAGGGAAGTTAAAACTCCTAAACCAGTACCTAAAGATTTTGGGAGATGCTACTAGGATTGATATCCTTGACCTCCTTATGGAGAAATCCTACTATTCCAAGGAACTATCAGACAAACTTTTCATAACTCCTGCCACTCTTTCCTATCACCTAAGCCAACTTCACGTTTGTGGCTTTGTAGGAGCCTATATCGAGGGTAGAAAGACTTATTACTATTTGAGAAAAGCTGGTTTTAAGAAAATCATAGATGACCTTAGCGAATTTGCTAGTAACATAAGGGAGGAAAATTATGACAAAAGAGACTAAGAAATTAAGGGAAAATCTCGCCCAAAACTTAAATTCAGAAGAAAGCATCAAAGCCTTTCTTAGGGGAAATAAATTATCAAATTTTAGGCTCTTGCAAATGGCCTATGCTCCCTTTAAGAACAATCTAAAAATAAAATTTTCACTAATAATCTATCCTTTTGTGGATGGGCTTATTCCTGTTTTGGAAGCCTTTATCATGTACTTTTTGGTAGACTTGATAGAAAAAAACACCGACCTCAGGACTATGATTCTTATAATTACAGCCTATAGCCTTATAATTTGTGCCTTCTCTATAATTTCTAAGCAAATTGAACGTAGAACTTATCCGACCTACATGGATACAAGGTTAAATTTATTTGTGAAAGCAACAGAATCTATTATGAAAATGGACTACGGTCTTGGGGAAAATTCCCTCTTTATGGGAGAGTTTACCAGGGGTTTTGAGCCATTTTCATGCAACAATACAGGTCTTGAGGGCATCTATCACGATATGTACCCCCTTTTTTCAAGTATCATCTCCTTTGTGGTGATTTCTGTAATTATGGCAAGGCTAAGCCCCCTAATCTTTGTCTTTGCCCTAATTTCCATCCTCATCCAATTAGGTCTAAGAAACTATACTGACAAGTACAGGCACGCCCACATGGGTGAGCTTAACAAGGTCAGAAGAAAGACGGAGGTGTATTATAATGAGGCTAGCGACTTCCGTTTTGCCAAGGATATCAGAATCTTCTCCTTCAAGGACAGGTTCATAGCAGGTTTTAGGCCCCTAGTCGCTGATGTAGTGAGAATTTCAAGAGTTTTTATTAAGCCAGAGATATACTTATCTCCAATCCTTGCCCTTAGTCTGGTCGGCATAGAGGCTATCTGCTATTATTTCTTGGCTGGAAAAATTATATCTAATGAGATTAACCTTAAAAACCTAACCCTAATAATTACTTCTGTGGCGATTTTTAGCAAGGTCTGTCTTGGTCTTGTTGATAACCTTGCCCAAACTAGGGCCAACCTCCTCTATGTGGCTGATGGTTTTGATATGATAAGAACTAAGCTAGAATCTACCTGGGGAGATGAGAAAATCACAGGACCTATGACAATAGAATTTAGAAATGTGTCCTTCTCCTACCCACTTTCTAGCACAAAGGTCTTGGAAAATCTCTCCTTTACCATAAAAGAAAGGGAAAAAGTCGCCATAGTTGGGGTCAATGGAGCTGGCAAATCTACCATAGTTTCCTTGATTTTGGGTCTTTACCAGCCAACAGAAGGTGAGATTTTAATAAATGGTATAAATGCCAAGACCCTTGACCTAGATGAAAGATACAAGGCCTTTGCTACAGTCCTTCAAAATGTAGAACCTCTTGCCGTATCCCTAGCAGAAAATGTGGCAGGAACTGATAAAAACATCGACAGGAAAAAGGTGATAGATGCCCTAGAAAAGGCGGGGCTTTCCTACAAGCTTGACCAACTTCCAAAGGGAATCGATACACAAATGACAAGAAACATCCACGAAGATGGAACCCTATTTTCTGGAGGAGAAAACCAAAAACTCGCCATAGCCCGTGCTATCTACAGAGAAAATGCCAAGGCTA
>NZ_CAMXYR010000080.1 GCF_947253225.1 uncultured Anaerococcus sp.
ATATTTTATAAATTTTTCCTTGACCTTGGTTGAGGATTTTTTTATCTCTGAAGAACTTGGGTATATAAATGAAGAATGAAATTAAGAATGGAGATACTATGATAAAAAGAGTAATTAAAGATAAAGTAGGAATAATTTATTTAGATAGGCCTAAAGTTATAAATGCTTTAAACCTTGACATGATTAGGCAAATTAGACAGATACTAGAGGAATGGGAAAATGACTGCAAGATAAGAGTTGTGTTATTTGATTCGCTTTGTGAGAAAGGATTTTGTTCTGGGGGTGATTTGAAAGAAGTCTACTATGATTATCTTTTGAATGAATCTTGTAATAATAAGGATGAATTTTTCAAAAAAGAGTTTGAACTTGACAAATATCTCATGACCTACAAAAAGCCTGTAATTAGCCATTGGTTTGGAATAACTATGGGTGGCGGAATTGGACTTACTATTCACTCGGACCTAATAATAACTGACGAAACTGTAAATTGGGCTATGCCAGAGACCAGACTTGGTTTTGTACCAGATGTAGCAGTAGGAAAGAACCTATCAGACCTTCCTCAAGCCTTGGGTCAATACTTGGGACTTTGTGGTGAGAGTTTAGGAGCAAGCGACCTAGTAGAATATGGATTATGTGATTACAAGATAAATTCTAAAGACTACAATAATATTATAGATAATTTGTTTAGGTTGTCTAATGAATATGAAGAAGATAGATTGGTGGGAGAATTTAGAAAAGTGTTGGAGAAGTATACTGACAAGGAGGAAATTTCAAAAATAAAGCCCGTAAAACCGCTAATAGATAAATATTTTTCCTATGAAAGATTAGATAAAATAATTGAAAATTTGAAGAATGATATAGGTAATGATTTTGCAAGCAAAACTTATGAAAACTTATCAAGAAGATTTCCTTTGATGCTTGCTGTTCAGTTCAAAAAGTATTTTATATGCAAAAACCTAACTCCCCAACAAACGATTGACTTAGACTATAAAATTCTTAACTATGCTGTTAAAATCGGTTCTATGGAAGAAGGGATAAGGGCAACGCTTATTGATAAGGATTCAAAAGCCAACTGGCAAGTAAAGAATATAGAAGATGTTGATTATAAAGAAGTTGACAAGATTTTGGGAATTTAAGAAAATTTATTTCTAGTTAATCAGGATTCATTTATTATGTGTAAGGAAGAATATTCTTTTTGAGGAGTTAATATGAATGAAAATAATAGAGTGAAAAGAGATATCGGGCTTGATTTTACTAGAATTTTTGCATTTTTTTCAGTAGTATCAGTGCACTTTTTTCTTAATACAGACTTCTACAAAAGACCTATTAATGGAGTAAAAATGCAAATGCTTGTAGGAGCTAGAACATTTTTTATGGTATGTGTACCTTTGTTTCTACTATTGACCGGATATTTGCAAGGAGGAAAGAAAATAGATTTAACTAAGCGTGGAATAGTCTCTTATTATAAAAAACTAAGACCAATTCTTATTAGATACATTCTATCTATGCTTCTAGTTTATTTATTTCTTATATTAGCACACAGAGAAGATTTTAGTATAAAAAATATTTTGTACGGAACACTGGGATTTAAGCATTATGCCTGGTATGTGAATATGTATATTGGTTTGTTTTTGCTGACTCCTTTTTTAAATATAATATGGAATGAAATAGAAGGTAAATCCGTTCATCTTATTCTTGTATTGGTTTTTGCATCACTTACTATTCTTCCTTCAATATTTAATATATACGATTTAAACTCATTTGCTGGTATATTTGCTAAATTTGATGGAAAAAAAATTGTTCACCTAATTCCAGATTGGTGGATTAATTTGTTCCCGATAACTTATTATTTTATTGGAGCTTATATTAGCAAGTATGTGAGAATCAAAAGCTTAGATACCATTAAAATTCTAACTTTATTGGTTGGAAGTGTGATATTATCAAGTATTTATAATGTGTTTAGAGCACATGGAGGTAACTTTGTATCCCAATATTGGAATAGTTGGGGGAGTTTTGAAAATACGTTAAATGCTGTATTAGTTTTTTTGCTAATAAATAAGCTAAGTCCCAGTAGGGTAGGGATTAGTTTTGGCAAGGTGATTGGCAAAATTTCATCGCTAACTTTCTCAGCGTATTTGATTTCAGCCATGACTGATAAGTTTGTTTACGCTTACTTAAATAGTCTCCGACCAAGCATAATCTATTCTTATAAATATTATCCAATAGTAGTAACTGTATCTGCTTTAACATCTTTAATACTTGCCGGATTTGTTGAAATAATCGCAAAATATATAGATAGAAAATATCCTAGTAAAAAAGTAGAAATCTATTGACAATGCTTTTCTAAAGTGCTATAACAGTTATGTGAAATAATCTTATTGGAGGAGTTAAATGAAAGATTTAATTATAATAGGAGCCGGTCCTTGCGGAGTTTCTGCAGCACTTTATGCTCAATCTAGGGGATGCGACTTAACAATATTTGAGAAAGAACAAGTTGGAGGACTAATAGGAAAAGTCTCCAAGGTAAGCCATTATACATCAGTTATTGTAGATGAGGATGGAGAAAGCTTTAGAAAAAGATTAGAAAATCAAATTAAAGCCTATGGACTTGATTTAAGATATGAAGAAGTAACTAAGCTTGAAAAGAAAGATGCTTATTTCTTAGTAACAACAAATAAGGGTTCTTATGAAGCCAAAAAAGTAATAGTTGCAGCAGGCTCCACTCCAAAAGAACTTGACCTTGATAGCAAAGGATATGAAATAGCTCATTGGGCTAGGGGAAGCGAAGAAAGGGTTTCAGGAAAAGTTGTCCTTGTAAATGGTGGTTCTGATGGTGCTTGTAAGGAGGCTCTTTATCTATCAAAATTTGCTAAGGAAGTTCATATAATTCAAAATCAAGAAGCTCTTATGTGTATTAATGAATTTAGAAAACAAATAGAAGCAAGTTCAAATATTACTGTTCATACTGGCGTCTCTCTTACTTCTATCGACAAAGATGGAGACCATGTTTGCAAGGCTTCTTTATCAAATGGCGAAGAAATCAAGTCTCAAGAAGGACTTGAGGTATTTGCAATGATTGGTCAATATCCTAATACTGGATTTATTGATATCGACTTAAGCAAAAATGACCTTGGTTTTATAGTTTCAGATATTAAAACACCGATTGAAGGTTTATTTGTAGCGGGAGATATCAGGGTTAAGGCAGTAAAACAGGTAGCTACAGCAGTTAACGATGGAGCCTTAGCAGGTATTGAGGCTAGCAAGTAGAAATTTAAGTGGTATCGTAAAGTTTTTTACGACCACTTTTTTTAATTTGATATATGAAAACCTTATTTGGGTATAAATTTTACAAGAATGGAGGCTATTATGAAAAAAATAAAGGTGAGTATGGTGGCTTTCTTGCTAGGTATTTTAGCTCTAGCCTTATCTTTAATTGTACCGCCAGAAATCCTAAGTCCATATACAAATTTAAGACCAATTGGGTTAACCACCTTATATATTTGCCCGATATTAGGAATAATTGGGATCTTATTCGCAATAAAAGAAAAAGCTTTATTTTTTGGGCTAGCAAATATTCTGCTAATACTAGCTTTTCCACTTGTAATGTTTATAGGATATAGAATTTTATAGAATTTTTGGTTTGTGATGAATGCCCACAAGCTAGTTTTAATCAATCAGGAGAAAGAAAATGAAAGAACTTAAAAAAATAGCAATTCAAGATACCTATGGCGAGAGATTTAGAAATTGTTGGGGATGTGGTACAGAGAATCCTAGTGGCTTACACTTAAAATCATATCCGAGTGAAGATGGTAAGACTTGTTACACTGAAATCATTCCAGATAAGGTATATACAGGAGGCGTACCACATAACTTATTTGGTGGAATGATAGCTATGATTTTTGATTGCCATGGTACAGCATCAGCTGCATTTTTCAAGCTTAAAGAACAAGGATTAGATCTTAACGAAGATACAATAATTGGTAGATTTATTACAGCTAGACTTGAAATAGACTACAAAAAACCAACTCCTATGGGTGAAGTTGTAAAAGTAATAGCAAGACCTGTAGAAATTGGTCAAAGAAAAGTCATTGTTGAAATGCAAATGTATGCCAAGGATGAACTAAGAGCTCAGGCAAAAATTGTTGCTGTTGGTGTTAAAGATAATATGTAATTATTCATAATAACCCTTGACTAAGCCCTAAGGGTCAGCCTTATAATTTCATTAAAGGAGGCTCTTATGTATATAAATGAAGTAATAAAAATAACAGGCCTTAGTAGGAAAGCTCTTGCTTATTACGAAGAAAAGGGATTAGTGATACCTTCAAGGCAAGATAATGGTTATAGGACTTATGACAAAGAGGATGTAGAAAATCTTCAAAAAATATCTCTACTTAAAGATTTAGACCTTAATATTAGTGAAATCAAAGACTTTATGACTAATCAAAAAATATCGTCCTCTTTGCTTAGAGAAAGGCAGGAGAGGATAGAAAGAAGTATTAAACAAAATGACCTTATAAAAAAGATAATTGATGGATATGAGGTAAGCGAAATCGAGGTTGAGATTAAAAAATTAGAGAGAAATTTGACAATTTATGACAGGTTGACGAGAATCTTTCCAGGATATTTTGGTCAAGCGATATTTGCCTCATACAAACCATTCTTGGAAACTATTTTAAACGATGATAATAACAAGTCCTTTGAAAGATACATCAACTACCTTGATTCACTAGAAGAGATTCCCTTTAGTGAGGAGGAGAAAAAATATATAGAAAATATTAGTAGAGATATTGATAAGGAATGTCTTGATGATATTAACCAGAAAAAAATTGCTGCGATAGATGATTATCAAAAATGGACTGAGGATAATGAAGAATTTATCAAAGCTTATAAGGAATACTTAGAAAGTGATGACTATAAAAAATCATTAGGAAAAACAATAAGAGAAAAAATAGAAAAATATTTCAGAGATAATAACTACTATGAAATAGCAATTCCATTAATTAGAGATTTTGCACCTAAATATGATGCTTATTACAAAAAATTATTGGAAATAGATACATTTAATT
>NZ_CAMXYR010000081.1 GCF_947253225.1 uncultured Anaerococcus sp.
GTATAGAAAATAAGATTTTTAATTTCAAAGGAGAATTGAGATGAATATAAATCAAAGAATTGAAAAACTAAGAGAACTAATGAAAGATAGAAAGATAGAAGCATATATAATTCCGACATCAGACCCTCATCAATCTGAATATTTGGCAGATTATTATAAAACTAGAGAATTTATTTCTGGATTTACTGGTTCTGCTGGTGTTGCTCTTGTTACTATGAATGAAGCTAAGCTTTGGACAGATAGCAGGTACTTTCTACAAGCTAGCAAGGAATTAAAAAACTCTGAGTTTGAATTGATGAAAATGGGTGTTGACGGTGTTCCAAGTCTTTTAGAATATTTAGAAGAAAATGTTTCTGAATTTGGTAAGATTGCTTTCGATGGAAAAAATTATTCTGTGGATGGTTACAAAAAACTAAGTGAAAATATGGGGGCAAGAATTCTTGTTTCAGATGTAGATTACATTTCTCAAATATGGGAAGATAGACCAGCCCTAGGCAAGGACAAAATTTGGATAATGGAGGATTCATATACTGGTGAAAGTCTAGACCAAAAAGTTGAGAGACTTAGAGAAGTAATGAAAAATTACGGATATGACTATACCTTCATAGGTTCACCAGAAGATATATGTTACCTCTTAAATATTAGAGGTAATGATGTTGACTATAATCCTGTAGTTTTATCCTACTTATTACTTTCACAAGATGAAATTTCACTCTGTGTTGATGAAGAAAAGCTAAGTGGGGAAGTTAGAGATTACCTAGAGTCAAATAAGGTGAAGGTGTATTCTTACGATTCAATATATAAGTTATTAAAAAATATTCCTGGCAAAAATAGGATTTTCTTAGATCCACAAAGAACAAATGTTGCAATTTATGACAGTATCAATGCTAATGTTAAAATATCAATGGGTACTAATATTACCACTAACATGAAGGCTATAAAAACAGATACAGAAATTGAAAATGTTAAAAAAGCCTATATTAAAGACGGCATAGCCTTAGTTAAGTTCTTTAGTTGGCTAGAAGTTGGTGCAAAAACTGGTTCTTTAAACGAACTTTTGGCAAGCCAAAAATTACAAGACATTAGAAGAGAAGATGAATCATACATTGAAGATTCATTTGAAACTATAGCAGGATATAAAGAAAATGCGGCAATTGTCCACTACGCCCCATCAGCAACAGGTTCAAAAACTATTAAGGACGAAGGAATGATTCTTGTAGATTCTGGAGCTCATTACAAAGAAGGAACAACGGATATTACTAGGACTGTAGCCCTAGGTAGGTTAACAGATGCAGAAAAAACTGATTACACACTAGTCCTAAAATCATTTCTAGCCTTGTTCTTAGCTAAATTTAAGGATAAAACCTATGGCCAAAGACTTGATGCGATTGCAAAATATCCACTCTGGCAAGCAGGCAAGGATTTCTTCCACGGAACAGGTCATGGAGTTGGATTTGTTCTTACAGTACATGAGGGGCCACAAAGAATTTCAGAAAGAGATCAAACAGGTTTTGTTGAGAACATGACAACATCAATAGAGCCAGGTTTATACATCGAAAATTCACATGGAATTAGGATAGAAAATGAAGCGTATGTAACTAAGGCAATGGAGAATGAATTTGGAAAATTTAACCAATTTGAAACTCTAACATATGTTCCTATAGATACAAGACCTGTAAAAACAGAAATGTTAAATAGAAATGAGATTGACTGGCTTAATGATTATAATAAGGCATGCTACGAGAAGTTAAGTCCATATTTGGAAGGTCAGGAACTAGAGTATTTGAAAGAGAGCTGTAAAGAAATTTGACCAAATTACAGATTAAAGAAAAATTAAAAGAACTACCAGACTTACCAGGCGTATATATCATGAGAAACTCTACTGATGAAATAATTTATGTTGGTAAAGCAATATCGTTGAAAAAAAGAGTACGCCAATACTTTGACAATAATAAGAATAAAGGTGCAAAAGTCCTAGCAATGGTTGCAAATATTGACCACTTTGAGTATATAATTGTTCAAAATGAGGTCGAGGCCTTGGTTCTTGAAAGTAATTTAATCAAAAAAAATAGACCCAAATACAATATAGTATTGAGGGATGACAAGCAATATCCATATATAAAAATATGTAAGGAAAAATATCCTAGAATTAAAAAAGTTAGACAGGTAAAAAAAGATGGGGGCAGGTATTTTGGCCCCTATCCGGATGCCTATGCAGTTAATGACTCCATAGATTTATTTCATTTGTATTATCCTTTTAGAACCTGCAATTTGAATTTTGATAAGGGAGCAAGTCTTGATAGACCTTGCCTAAATTATTTTATAAAAAAATGCAAGGGACCATGTGTCAACAAGGAAGATGAGAAAAGATACTTGGATAATATGGATGATATTAATGATTTTCTTGAAAGTAAAAGCGAGAAGATTCTAACATGGATTCTTGATAAAATGAACAAAGAAGCTTCTAAACTTAATTTTGAAATGGCTGCTAGGTACAGAGATTATTATAGAGCCCTATCTGTGATTTCTGAGAGACAAAATGTAACAGAAACAAAGGGTGATGATATCGATATAATTGCTATGAGTAAAGGGATGACAACAATCGTTATTCAAGTTTTTTTTATGAGACAAGGAAAAATTGTAGATAGAGAACATTTTTTTATAAAAAATGATTATATGGAAACAAACTCCGATGTAATGTCCTCTTTCATTAAGCAGTTCTACTTAGATATCATGTACATACCTAAGGAAATTCTGGTTCAAACACTCCCAGATGATTTAGAATCTATCACAGAATTTTTATCCGCTAAGAAAAAATCAAAAGTATCCATTCATGAACCTAAAATAGGTAAGAAAAGAGAATTAGTAGATATGGCGAGCAGAAACGCTGTGGATATGAGGATAAAGCACGACAAAAGAGTCGAAAGAAAGGAAAGGAAAAGATCATCTGGCCTTAATCAGCTTAAAGAAATTTTAAACTTACATGACTTATTTAGGATTGAAGCATATGATATTTCCAACATTTCTGGTGTGAGGTCAGTCGGGTCTATGGTGGTGTTCGAAGATGGGATACCAGTTCCGAAAGAATATAGAAAATTTAAGATACGTACAGTAGAAGGACCAAATGATTATGCATCTCACAAGGAGGTCTTAACTAGGAGGCTTAAAGAAGGAATAAGCGAAAAAGAAAAAGGCAATACCCAAACAGGATTTGGATCTTTACCAGATTTGATACTTATGGATGGAGGCAAGGGGCAAGTTAATATTGCTAAAGATGTCCTTGAAAATCTTGCTTTAGATATTGAAGTTGCAGGTCTTGTAAAGGATGACAAGCATACTACTAGGGCAATAATATACAATAATAATGAGATTCCTATTAATAGGAGAGATCCTGTTTATAATTTAATCTATGAAATTCAGGAAGAAGCGCATAGGTTTGCAATAAATTACCATAGAAAGTTGATGCAAAATACCGTGAAGGCAAGTGAGCTTGATAAGATTAAAGGTGTTGGCAAGAAAACAAGAGAGAATCTATATAAACATTTCAAAACTTTATCTAACATAAAAAAAGCAAGTATTGAGGAACTGATGGAAGTTCCACTTGTAGGAAGGGTTCAAGCTCTTGAGATTTACAAATATTTTAGGCTGAAAGGATAATAAATGGCTGATAGTAATAATATAAGTGATTTTAGTGAACATATAGATAAGGAAATTACCAGAGGAATCGAGCATGTAAGCGTAAAATTAAGCAAAGTTGTTAAAAACTTAGATTTAGAAGTTATTCATAAAGCTAAAGATTTTGATGAAATTGTCTTAGAAAGTGCTGACGTAAATAGACCAGGTCTGCAACTTACAGGATACTTAGAGAAGTTCCCCCACAAAAGACTTCAAGTTATTGGCTCTGTTGAATATACTTATTTAATGAGTTTGGACTCAAGAATGCAGTATGAAAGGTTCAGGGGAATACTTTCTTATAAACTTCCAGCGATAATTTTCTCTTACAACAAAGAAATAAATAAAGATATAATGGATCTTTGCGACTATTATGATATAACCTTATTAAGATCTCCACTAAAATCCACAAGGCTAATATCAAAGATATCAGATGAACTTGAATATCAACTAGCTCCAACTAGTAACGTCCACGGAGAACTCCTTGATGTTTTTGGTGTAGGTGTGCTTATAATGGGAAAGTCTTCAGTGGGTAAAAGCGAAACAGCCCTAGAACTTGTAAATAGGGGCCACAGACTAATAGCTGATGATATGGTAGATATTGTTGCTGTAAACAATACCCTACAAGGTTCATCACCAGAAAATATTAGACATTATATGGAAATTAGAGGTCTTGGTATAGTCAATGTTAGGAGACTATACGGTTCTGGGGCAGTAAAAATATCAACAGGAATTGATTTGGTAATAGAACTAGAACAATGGAAAGAAGACTATGAATATGATAGATTGGGTCTTGATCAGCATTATATTGAAATCCTTGATGTAAAAGTTCCTCATATAGTAGTACCTGTAAGAGCTGGAAGAAATCTAGCATTAATTATTGAAGTTGCAGCAATGAACCAAAGAGAAAAAAATTTAGGGTACAATGCAGCTAAAGTAATGACTGATAATATTTTTAAACAATCAACAAAAGAAAATGAAGATTCTCTAAATGAAAATAGCATCGAGAAAAACGAAGAAATCGAAGATCAATCACAAATATTGGATAGTGATTTCAACTAAAATTAAGAAATACAATGAAAAAACTAATTATTTACAAATTACTTGTGTTAATAATTAGTTTTTTTAGATATTTTCCGAATATAAGATATGCAATAAAGTAATTGAATGATTAAAATCAAATAAATTTATTAGATGAACCTAAAAGCGGTATAAGGTTAAAATCATTTTAAATTTAATCTTGACAATCACATCAATAAACCTTATACTTTAAGTAGTGTTAACGATATTTGTTACTAATATTATAGGAGGTCTTAAATGACAGTTAAAAGAGCTATGAAGACTATGGATGGTAACACAGC
>NZ_CAMXYR010000082.1 GCF_947253225.1 uncultured Anaerococcus sp.
ATTTGCCAGAGGATGGGTAGGAGATAGGTACTACTTTGCTGATGGAAAGCCTGCGGAGGGAATCCAAGTTATCGGCGGAAAGACCTATATCTTCCACGAAAGAACTAGAGAAAAGTTGAGAAATACAGTAAAAGTATTTAACTTTAACAAATATAAGACAGATTGGAATGGGGTAGCTAGAAAGATTGGAAGAATTGACACGAGACCTGCAATAATGGGAACTAGAGGTCAGTTTAGACCAGGATTTACCCAATACCTAAACAGAAAAACCCCATACTTTAGACAAGTTGACCCAAGATGGTCCTACAGAAGATTTTCTAGTGGAACCCTTGGGGGCTATGGGTGTGGACCAACAGCTATGGCTATGGTATTAAACAAGGAACTCCATAGAAATGATATATATCCAACAAATACAGCAGTAGATGCATCTGATTACGCTGACGATGGAACAGATTGGCAATATTTTAGAGAAAATCCAAGGATTTACGGTTTGAGATCTTACGATGTTCCAGTAAATGAAAAAGCTTTAATCCAAGCCCTAAAAGAAGGAAGCGTTGTTGTAAGAGTTGGTGCTGGATATTTCACAACAGGAGGTCATTATATAGTTATAGACTCCTATAAAGATGGATATTTTACCATAAACGATCCATACTCTGTGTCTAATACTATGGAAAAACAACCTTTCTGGAGACTCAAGCAAGAAGTTACAGTTGCTTGGCAAATAAAAAAATAGGTCATTAGATGCTATGAGATTTTCTTGTAGCATCTTTTTTATGCGTAAATTTATGAATACTATTCAAAAAAACCTTTTCTTGCGTTATAATAAAGATAAGGAGGATGTTATGGAAAATATTAGGATGGAGAGGGACTCTTTAGGAGAGGTTGAGATCAAAAGCGAAGCTTATTATGGGGCAAATTCTCAAAGAGCTCTTGAAAACTTTCATATCACAGGACAAAGTATGGATCCGTTTTTGGTAAGGGCTATAGTTGAAGTTAAGAAGGCTTGTGCAATTGAAAATAATAAGGTGGGTATTCTTTCAGCTAGGAAAAAAGATGCCATAGTTGAAGCTTGCGACAGGATTCTAGCTGGAGAATTTATGGATAACTTTGTGGTTGATCCAATCCAAGGTGGAGCTGGAACTTCCTTTAATATGAATGTCAATGAAGTTATAGCTAACATCGCCAACGAAATCTTGGGTGGAGGTCTGGGAACTTATGAATATATACATCCAAATGACCATGTGAACAAGGGACAATCAACTAATGATGTCATTCCATCAGCAGGGAAAATCGCTTTGATTAGGTACATAGGAGTCCTAAAGATTGAGGTCGATAAGCTAATAACTTCTTTTGAGAAAAAAGCCAAGGAGTTTGATTCTTATATCAAGATGGGGAGGACTCAGCTCCAAGATGCAGTCCCAATCAAATTGGGCCAAGAGTTTAAGGCCTATGCCACGGTGATTTCAAGGGATTATAAGAGGTTGGGTTCGGCTGTTGACCAACTTTCTTACCTAAATCTTGGTGGAACTGCAATAGGAACAGGACTAAATGCGGATGATGACTTTATTGAAAAAGTTGTACCGACCCTATCAAAAATTTGTGAGCTTGACCTTAAACAAGCAGAAGATTTGGTGGATGCAACTCAAAATTTGGATTCTTTTCTTTATACTTCATCAGTATTAAAAACTATGGCTTGCAATCTATCTAAGATTTCAAACGACCTAAGACTCCTATCATCAGGACCTACAACAGGTATCAGTGATTATAACCTTCCTGCCAAACAAGCTGGGTCATCCATTATGCCAGGCAAGGTAAATCCTGTGATTCCTGAAGTGGTAAACCAAGTCGCCTTTTTGGTTATAGGAAACGATATGACGGTTACAATGGCAGTTGAAGGAGGACAGCTTGAGCTAAACGCCTTTGAACCTATTATTTTTTACTCTCTTTTTGAGTCGATAAAAAGCCTAACATCTGCCATTTCTACCCTCTATAGGAACTGCGTAGATGGCATTACAAGTGATAAGGAAAAGTTGGAAAAAAGAGTTGAAAATTCTATAGCAATCATAACTCCTTTTGCTCCACATATTGGCTATGATAAGGCGAGCAAGGTTGCCAAAGAATCTCTAAGGACGGGAGTTTCTGTAAGGGAGATATTGCTGAGAGATAATATTATGACTAAGGAAGAGATTGATAATATATTGGATTATGAAAGCATGACCCATCCTGGAATTTTGGATGAGGCTCATATAAATAAGGATTAGTTATGAAAATGAGAATAGAGAGGGATTCTTTGGGAGAAGTTGAGGTTTCTTGCGACGTTTATTGGGGCGCACAAACGCAAAGGTCTTATCAAAATTTCCCTAAGGGTCTTGACCTTATGCCAAGAGAACAAATTATGGCCTTGGTTCTTATAAAAAAAGCGGCAGCTCTTGTAAATTTCAAGTTAGGAATACTAGATGAGAGAAGAAAAGAACTCATAGTTTATGCAGCCGATAGGCTACTTGGGGGAGAATTTTCTGATAATTTCCCTCTTACAGTTTGGCAAACAGGGTCAGGTACTCAGACAAATATGAATGTAAATGAAGTTATAGGTCATATTGCCAATGAAAAAGCAGGTGCTCTTCTAATTCATCCAAACGACCATGTAAATAAATCCCAAAGTTCTAACGACACGTTCCCAACAGCTATCCACTTAGCAAGCCTCAACCTGTTAGAGCATGACCTCTTGCCTGAAATAGATAAATTTGTAGGTCAGTTAGCTAAGAAGGCAAAAAGTTTTACTGGTATAATTAAAACAGGAAGAACCCACCTCCAAGATGCAACGCCACTTAAACTTTCGGATGAAATAGGAACCTATGGAGAAATTATTTATAGAGATAAACTTTATCTTGAAAAGTTGATGGAAGATTTGCGTTTACTCCCAATAGGAGGGACTGCCGTGGGTTCTGGGCTAAATGCACCAGATGGTTTTTCAACAATGATGGTAGAAGAGCTTTCGGCTCTGTCGGGGCTTGCTCTCCTAGAGGATGAGAATAAATTCCTTGGTCTTTCCTCCAAGCAAGCAGTAGGAAGGGTTCACTCTGGACTTAGACTTTTGGCAGAAGACCTAAACAAGATAGCTAACGACCTAAGGTTTCTATCTTGTGGCCCAAGGACTGGAATAGGAGAATTAATTTTACCAGCCAACGAGCCGGGCTCATCTATCATGCCAGGCAAGGTCAATCCGACCCAAGTGGAGATGCTTACTATGATTGCTATGCAAGTTTTGGCAAATGACACAGCTATTTCTCTTGCTAATGCTAGTGGCCAGCTCGAACTTAATACCTATATGCCACTTATAATTTACAATATGGTTAGGTCCATTAAACTTTTAGCTGAAGGGATGCAAGCATTTAGGAAAAATCTTTTGGAAAACCTAGAGGTGAACTCAGAAAAAATCCAAGAAAATTTAGATAAATCTCTCATGCTAGTTACAGCTCTTAGCCCACACATAGGTTATGATAAGGCAGCAGAACTTGCTAAGTACGCCCATAAAAAAAAGCTTAGCCTAAGACAGGCCAACAGGGACTTGGACTTTGTAAGCGATGAGGAATTTGTGAGAATTGTAGATCCCCAAAAGATGGTTTAGGAGAATATGAAAACTTATATAAAAAAAGGAGCTTGGGACGAGAGAGTCTACCAAGCTATAAATAAACTAATAGAAACTCATGGTAAGGACAACCCTTCTTATGATATAAACCACAAGCCCTTTGCAGTATTTGATTGGGACAACACATCTATAATCGGTGATTTAGAAGAGGCCTTGCTTTATTACATGATAACAAATCTAACTTTCAAGATGGAAGTAGAAGAATTTTACGAGTTAATAAGAAAAAACGTCGATACAAAGCCCTATGGAAAAAATCACGCCAACCTAGAGGGAAATTTGATAAATATTGACGTACTTTCAGCTGACATAAAGGTGGCCTATCAATTTATCTACGATAACTACGAAAAATTTAAGGGGTCTATGAGTCTTGAAGAAGTAAAGGAAACGGACTATTACAAGGAATTTGTGGCAAAAATGTTCTATAGATACAAGGTTAGTAGCTATGCAGATGATGCTGTAGACCCTTACTGTTGGATGAGCTATCTGCTAAAAAATTACACTAAAGACCAAGTTATGGAGCTGGGAGCTAGGGCTTACAAAATAATGAAAAAAGAGCCGATTAGAGTTGAAACATTCACATCTCCGACAATCGAATCTAAATCTGGAAGGATTGAAATAGAATATTTTGTAGGCATAAGAGAGCTTGAGGAGATGGCAAATCTTTATAAGGCTTTAGAAGAAAATGGTATAGATGTTTACATTGTTTCGGCATCATTTATTGACATAGTAAGAACTTTTGCAACGAGTGAAGATAACTCTTACAAGATGGATGAGAAAAAAGTCTTAGGATTAAGGCTAAAGAGATTGGGAGATGGAAGAATCCTTCCTGCCATAGACAAGTCCTATCCAATAAGCATTAGGGAGGGGAAAGTTGCTACTATCGATAAGCTCATAAAAAATGCCAACAACTATGGACCAGTTATGGTTGGTGGAGATAGTGATGGTGATTTTGCCATGCTTACAACCTATCCAGATACAGAAGTTGCCCTCCTAGTTCATAGAGAAAATGATGGAAAAATCACAAGCCTTAGAAATCAAGCTTGGCAAGATAGTCCAAGATATTTTAGCCAAGGAAGGAATCTTTTGCAAGGGAAATTTGTAAATTCTAATAAGTCGGTTGGTTATAATGAATAGGATAAGACTCTAGTATTTTTAATATACTAGAGCTTTCACTCCTTGAATTAGCTTAGTAAACTAGGAAAATGCTTGTATTAAATTTAATATATACTTAAATTTGGTAATACGACACAAGAATAAAGCGTGATTAATAGCGAGGTATGCGAA
>NZ_CAMXYR010000083.1 GCF_947253225.1 uncultured Anaerococcus sp.
TTGTGGTATAGTCTATTATTATATTAACACGATAAAGTTATGTGAATTAATGTAAAAAAAGATTAGCCTCGGCTTATCAAAAAAGTAAAGGAGAAGAATAATGGAAAACTTGAACAAAATCATAGGAGATATTAACTCAGTCTTATATTTTCCTATCCTAGTAATCTTATTAATAGCAGTCGGCCTGTACTTTACAGTAAGAACTGGTTTCATCCAAGTGAGCCTTCTCAAGGAATCATTTAGGGTTATCAAGGAAAAACCAGATGACGAATCGGATGTATCAAGCTTCCAAGCTCTTATGATCTCGACCGCATCTAGGGTTGGAACAGGAAATATTGTAGGAGTTTCTTCTGCCATATGCTTGGGTGGATATGGAGCTGTATTTTGGATGTGGCTTGTTGCCATAATCGGAGCAGGATCTGCCTTTGCAGAGTCAACTCTTGCACAAATTTATAAGAAAAAAGGAGAAAAAGGCTCCTACGGTGGACCTTCTTATTACATAGAACAAGGATTAAAAAGCAAGAAACTAGGTCTTGTATTTTCTGTAGCCCTTATTGTTTGTTATGCTGTAGGTTTCAATATGCTTGCAAGCTATAACCTCCAACAGTCTTTCAAGAGCTACTCAATCTATGACCCAAATCTCACCCCAAAAATCCTCGGTGGACTTTTTGCCCTAGCCGTTGCCCTAGTAATCCTCGGTGGCGGAAAAAGAATTATAAAAATAACCCAAAAACTAGTTCCTTTTATGGGAATAATTTTCGTATTAGTTTCCCTAATAATGATTGGATTAAATCTTACAAGGCTTCCTGAAGTATTTAGGAAAATTTTTGAAGATGCCTTCAATTTTAAGGCTATCTTTTCAGGACTCGCTGGTTCATCTATGGTTCTTGGTATGAAAAGAGGACTATATTCCAACGAAGCTGGTATTGGTTCTGCCCCAAATGCTGCTGCTGCTGCCAAGGTTAGCCACCCAGTTAAGCAAGGACTTGTTCAAATGTTATCTGTATTTATCGATACCCTAATAATTTGTTCAGCTACAGCCTTCATGGGTCTAAGCTCTGGAATAGAACCAAGTCCAGCTCTTGATGGATCCCCATTCATCCAAGAAGCCTTAGCAAGTGTCTTTGGCAACTTCGGCTACTATTTTATTACAGTTTCTCTAATCCTTTTTGGATTTACAACCCTTATCGGTAACCTCTACTATGTAGACTCAAACTTTGACTATATAGTTGGCAAGGAGCTTACAGAAAAACAAAGACTTCCTTACAGACTCATAGCAGTATTTCTAATCTTCTTTGGAGCTATCCAAGAACAAGGATTTGTTTGGAATCTTTCAGACCTCTTTATGGGAATTATGGCTCTGATAAACCTACCAGCTATCTTAGTTTTATCAAACAAACTTATAGCCTGCCTCAATGACTACGAAGCTCAAAGAAAAAGAGGGGAAGATCCTGTATTTGTGGCCAAAAATATCGGAATAAAAGAAGACTTAGATTATTGGAAATAAATTTTAATAGGCTTTAAGCCTAGAATTAATTTTGAAAAATTTTAAAAGTCTTCATAAATACAAAATAACTGACCCAACTTGGAGAATATTAACCAAATTGGGTCCGTTTTATTATTGGCATTTTTATATATTAACAAAGTGCAATTCTTTGTAGAATTGGAAAATCAAAGATAATAAGCCGACCAATCTTGTATTTTAGGCTTATCTATTTTTGATAGCAACCTGAATTTCTCTAGCTAGGTAGTTATTTGTTTATTCCAATTATTAACCTTATTCACCATCTATATATTTTGCCTTTAGCTTTAAGGCTGATGGACAAACTGCAATTCCTCCCTCGCCAGTTTCCCTAAGGTTAGCTGGTAGAACATCACCTACTCTCTTCAAAGCTTCAACTGCTTCATCGAAAGTTACTACCATCTTAACATTCGCCATAGCCATATCAGCACTTGCGAGAGCATTCATTACGCCATTTGCATTTCTCAAGTTACATGGAAATTCAACCATCCCACCTATAGGATCACATACAAGACCTAAGATGTTGAGGATAGCTGCTGTTGCAGAATTTTCTTGGGTTTGAATATCATAACCTCTTAGGAAACACACAGCTGCTGCTGCCATTGATGCTGCTGCACCAGTTTCTGCCTGACATCCTCCCTCAGCTCCAGCAAAGGTCGCATTGTCAAAGATAATTTGACCTATTTCACTTGCAACCAAGAGGGCTTTTTTGAGTTCATCATCCTTGTAGCCATACTTATGGTGCATGGTCATTAGAGTCGCTGGAAGAATTCCAGATGAGCCAGCTGTTGGAGCCGCTGCTATAATTCCCATAGCTGCATTTATTTCTGATGTTGAAAGAGCCATAGCCATAGCAAGAGCTGGCGTTTCGCCAAGTACTGACTCTCCCTTTAGGAAGTAGTCATGCATGGACTTGGCATTTCCCCCTGTCATTCCTGTTACAGATATGATTTTTGTTTCAAGAGCTGCTTTGGCAGAATTTTTCATAACATCAAGGGTTCTTTGAAGTCTTTCCCAAATCTCCTCTTCTGTCTTTCCAGTAATTTTAATCTCGTCCTCTAAGGCAAGTTGCCAAAGTTCCTTGTTTTCCTCTATACATCTTTCTTTTAATATTTTCATTGTTGTCAACATATTACACACCTATATATTTAATAAAGGTAAAGTCCTTACCTTCCCTTATTTTTTGCAAAACGTCTTCCTTTAGGGCTTCATCAAGTTCGCAAACTAGCATCACGTTATTTTCTTCTTTGATTGTTTTCATAGTGTTGATATTATAACCATTGTCAAATAAAATACCTGAAACAAAGGCTATTACTCCCTTTTGCTCTCCATAGGACATGAAAAGAGTTGGTTTGTTGGCCTTAAATTCGATAGGGTTGCCGTTGATGTTTGTGATAACAATTGCTCCCCCACCAATTGAAGAACCTTGAACTGAAAGGTCGCTTCTATCTGGATACTTGAAAACAATCTTAACTGTGTTTGGATGCACATCCCCCAAGTCAGTCTCAACGAAGGTGTATTTTATTCCTGCCTTATCAGCATAGTCGAAAGAATTGATTATCCTCTCATCTTCTGGGTCAAAGCCCAAAACACCACCAACAAGGGCCCTATTTGTCCCATGACCCTTATATGTTTTAGCAAAAGATCCATGAAGGTAAAATACAACTTCATTGAAGTTTCTATCTACCATACGTCTTGCAGTGTGGGCTATCTTACAAGCTCCTGCTGTGTGTGAGCTAGAAGGACCAACCATGTTTGGCCCAATAATATCAAATACAGAAACATTAACTGTCATACTTACTCCTTAATACACAAGGGGGCGACCATGTAACCGCCGCCCCTGATTCTTTTTTGCAAAGGTAATCCAGAAAGCAAGTTACGCTTTCACATTATTAACTGGCTTTGCTTGCCAGTCCTTCTTACCCAGTATATTCCTATTATAAATTTTATCTACTGCGACTGCAAGGGCAGTGTCTCCAGAAATATTTGCAGCTGTTCCAAATGAATCTTGAGTTAAGTACAAGGTAATCAAAAGGCTAGCCATAGTTGATTCTGGTGAAATTCCTACAACTGGTAGGAATGGTAGGGCACTCATAACTGCTCCACCTGGGGCTCCTGGTGCTGCGACCATCGCTACACCAAGGATTGCTATTAGTCTTAAAATTAGTCCATATGAGTGTGGCATATTATACATAGTGAGAATTGTAAATGTACAGGCTGTAATTGTAATCATAGACCCTGGCATATGGACTGTTGCTCCTAGTGGGATTACAAAGTCAGAAATCTCACGACTAACACCATTATTCTCTGCACATTGTAGGTTGACTGGGATGGTAGCTGCGGATGATTGGGTTCCAACCGCTGTTAAATAACCCCTAACTTGGTTTTTGAGCATAGCGAATGGATTCTTGCCTGTATATGAGCCTGATAGGACAAACAAGACGGTTGTGTAGGCAAGATGAAGAGCTATTACACATAGGAAAATCTTCCAAAAAATTGATAGAACTGCAAAGACAGATCCAGATTTTGCCATCTTGGCAAAGTTACCTAAAATGAAAAATGGAAGTAATGGAACTATGGCTGTTCCTAAAACCTTGGTAATAACTATATTAAATTCGCTAACTGCATGGTATAAAACTTCTCCTTGTTTAGTCTTTCTTAGCCAAGAAATTGAAATACCAAGCATAAAGGCGAATATTATCGCACTTGTTACATCAAAGAAAGGCTTGATTGGAACTTCAAAGAAGGCTTCCAAGGTAGCTCTTTCTGAATTTTGGATGGCCGCAACTTGGTCTTGGGAAATAAAACCAGGGAAAATCGCATTTGCCATAAAATATGACAATGAACCTCCAACAAGGGTTGATAGGTAGGCAAGTCCTACTGTTACCCCCAGAAGCTTTCCAGCACCCTCTCCGAGATCTGCTATTCCCTTAGTTACAAAGGCCAAAATCATAAGTGGAATTATGAAATTTAGGAAGGCCCCAAAAATTGTAGAAAAAGTAATTGTAATTCTAACGAACCATTCTGGTAGGTAGAGTCCTACCAAGATACCGACTAATATACCCAAAATCATTCTTGGGATTAGCCCTATTTTCTTAATTGCTTGCATTTGTACTCCTTTATTAGTTTTTTGTAAACCTTTGCAAGTTTCTAAGAAAGTGCTATGTAATTAAAAATTCTAAAATTTGACGTAAAAATATTTTCATAAATATCTTTCATAATTTGCACCTTCAATCCCATATTATACAGGAACAATTATTTTTGTCAAACAGATTCGAAACGTTTTCTTTATTTG
>NZ_CAMXYR010000084.1 GCF_947253225.1 uncultured Anaerococcus sp.
ACACCTGTGTTAGGTCGTCGGCAGCGTCAGATGTGTATAAGAGACAGATATTCATCTTTTTGTAATTGAAAAATCCTTTATGATTTTCTTGCTTATTTTCCCTAATCTATCTTCGATTAATCTCTAAAAGAAACTACTCAATTACGCCCAATTATATAATATTCAAAAATAATCTATTAGGAAATATGGTGAAATAGACTAAGTACAGAAATCCGATATGAGGCGTACGCGAGTCACGCCACAATTACGTATATTCGAAACGAGTATATTTGACCGTTTCATCTTCGGTTTACTGTTTCCTAAGTATACTTGAAAATTATTACATAATTTTTAATCCCATTTAGTGAATCAGAAAAGCCAACGCTCCTATTCGTCGCGTCGGCTTTTCTTCCCTGCAGAAGGGTTTCCATCCATCTATCTTCGACTTCGTGCTCGATATATGGGGCTAACGTAAAAACATCGCTTGCGATGTCCTCTCGAAAACTCTCGTGAGTTTTCTCGCTTAGTTTTGTGCTAGCCCGTCTGGCTTTTGGAAGACCCACCACGCGAAGTCCTAACCCTATTTCGTCAGAAATAGATGGTAGGCCTGGTGCAGTGGCTGAGTGGTCTCAAAAATGACCGATGCTTTCGCATCGGTCACCCATAGATGGTGGGACTAACGAAAATCACAGTTTCACTGCTCTCCGCGATCTGCTCTATTTTTCGGGTAAAACTCCCACACAGGGGAGTTTTATTCCCATTCTTCTTTTCCAAACGTACGATATATCCCAAGCCAATCAAAATGCTAGATTATATTTTTTCTTGTATCACTAAATTCTTCTAATTATAGGACGTTTTCAGATTTTTAGTCCCATCCCAGTACCAGTACCGGATAATTTGTTTACTTTTAAGATAAAAACAATCTATTAATTTTTAAAGAAGCTTATTTTCCTTATGGAATCCTTAAATTTGTATTTTATACTAAGTTTATAAAATGAAGAGGAGGTTCATTTATGGACAAATTGATATTAGAAACAAAAAATCTTACTAAAACCTTTGGTAAGCAAAAAGCAGTAGATAATATTTCTTTAAAAATAAAAGAGAATTCTATCTATGGATTGCTAGGACCTAATGGAGCTGGTAAATCGACTACATTGAAGATGATTACTGGAATGATTCATAAAACATCTGGTCAAATCTTTTTTGAAGGTCATGAGTGGAGTCGTGACGATTTATCGGATATTGGTGCCTTGATAGAAATGCCTGCCTTGTATGAGAACTTATCGGCTAGGGAAAATTTAAAAGTAAGGACACTCCTACTAGGGTTACCAGATTCTAGGATTGATGAAGTTTTGGAAATAGTTAGTTTAAAAGATACTGGCAAAAAGAAAAGTGGTCAATTTTCTTTAGGGATGAAACAAAGGCTAGGTATCGCCATTGCCTTATTAAATAATCCTAAGCTTTTGATTTTAGATGAGCCAACAAACGGACTTGATCCTCTAGGAATTCAGGAATTGCGTGATTTAATAAGATCTTTCCCAGAAAAAGGAATAACCGTTATTTTGTCTAGTCATATTTTAGCAGAAGTTGAACAAACTGCTGACCATATTGGGATTATTAATAATGGAAAATTGCAATATCAAAACATTATTAATCATGATGACAATTTAGAAGAACTTTTTATGAATGTTATAAAAAGTGGAATGGGAGTGTAAAAAATGATATCTTATATTCTTGCAGAAAATTTAAAACACAAGGGCACTTTTTTGAAGAAGTTATTAGTTATTATGCCAATATCTTTAATCTTGTTGTCACTCTTTCTTATGCCAAGTTATTTCACTATTAATTCCTATAACTGGTGGTATGTCATAATAATGCCTACAACTTTTGCATTAATCCCAGCAATGATGGATAGAAAAGAAAGTAGGAAATTAAACTACAGAGCAGTTTTCCCTCTAAATATTAATCTCAAAAAGTTATGGGTTTCAAAGATAATCACAGCATTTATTTATATGAGTATTGCTGCTATAATTCATATGCTAGGGGTGTATATTTTTCAATTTTTAATTGGAGGGCAATTAACACCAAACTATGGATTTTCCACATTACTATTTGCAAGTTTCTTACTAATAATAACCAATATTTGGCAAATCCCTCTATGCTTTTTCTTAGCAAAAAAATTTGGCTTTATCGCAAGTATTGCAGTAAATGCAGTATTAGGTTTAGGATCAGGAATATTCTTGTCTGACAGTGCTTTTTGGATTTATTGCCCATATTCTTGGGGAATTAGGTTAATGATTCCTGTTATGCATATTCTACCAAGTGGTATTTTAATAGAAGCATCAAATCCAATGGTATCAAACACATCGTTACTTATTCCTTGTATTTTATCTATATGTCTATTTACCTTACTAACAATGATAAGTGCAAAATGGTTTTCAAAACAAGAGGTAAAATAATGATAAATATAATAAAATCAGAAATATACAAAATTAAAGGCACCTGGCTTCCTTGGATTCACATAGTCTTACCTATAGCCTATTCTTTATTATTTTATGTGGCATCAAAAACCACTGGATTAAAAAATTTTGAAGAAAACGATATAATACAAACTTATTTTGTACTTTTAGGAGCAGTAATGCCAATAATATTAAGTTTGATAACTTCAAAAGTAGTTGATATGGAAATGAGTGCTGGAAAATTTCAAGTGCTTTTATCTACTACAAAATCTAGAAGCAAAGCCTATATAGGAAAACTCCTTGTATTAGAATTGGAATTTGTTATTTCTCTTACTTTATCTATTATAATTTTTGCAATATTAACAGGATATCAAAATATCTCAGATTGGCTTATTGAATTTTTCTTAATTCTTATTAGCAGCCTTTCTCTATACATGATTCATCTTTGGGTATCAATTGAGTTAAGTAGTGGTGGATCTATTGGATTGGGTTTTCTAGAAACAATGATTGCTTTGCTTTCAATGACTGTCATTGGCGATAGTATTTGGTATTTTATACCTTGTACTTGGGGCTCCAGGCTTCCTGCGATGTATATAACGATGGGCAAAGCTTTAGATCCTTCCTATTTTTATAAAGAGTTTAGGCTGTGGGGTATAATAGCATCCTTTATTATCTTAATCTTATTTATTTCCTCAATTATTTGGTTTAATAAGTGGGATGGGAAATCTATTAGTGAATAAAAGTTTTTAATTTAAAATTAGGAGGTGATAAAATGTCTTTAATTCTTGCAGTTGATGATGAGTTAGATATGCTTGAACTAATAAAAAATATTTTGAAAAAGAACAATCATGAGGTCGATGTATATCAAAATCCTTTAGAGATTGATAATAGTAAACTTAGTAAATATGACTTGATTCTACTTGATATTATGATGCCAGGTATTGACGGAATTAGTTTCTGTAAGGATATTCGAGCTAAAGTAGACTGCCCTATTCTTTTTTTAACGGCAAAAACTATGGAAGAAGATATCGTTGAGGGCTTATTAATTGGTGGTGATGATTACATCACAAAACCATTTGGTGCAGCAGAACTAGTAGCTCGTATCGAAGCCCATTTAAGACGAGAAAAAAGAGAACGACACACTAGTTTAAATCTTGGTGAAATTCGATTTGATTTATCTTCCAATGAAGTTTTTGTAGGAGATGAAAAAGTTCATTTAACAAAATCCGAGTATCAAATTTCAGAATTACTAGCAAAAAGAAAAGGACAAGTATTTTCAAGAGACCAAATATATGAGCTTATCTTTGGATTTGATGGTATAGGAGATGCATCTGCAATATCAGAACATATAAAAAATATTAGGGCAAAGTTTCAAAAATATGGAAAAAATCCAATTGAAACAGTATGGGGAATCGGATATAAATGGAATTAAAATCAAAAGGTCAATCTCTTAAAAATATACTTTTTAAATATTTGTTAAGTATTGGGCTAGGACTAGCAATCTCCGTTTTATTAATCCTAGCTTTTATATCCGCTTCTTATCAATTTAAGTGGATATTTCCAGCAAACCATACTGAGAGTTTAATTCTTGAAAAAAGGATAAATATTGCCACTTCAAAAAAATTCGAAAAATCATTGCTACCAAATAATACATCTTATCTATTTTTAGCAAAAGACGAAAAAGTTGTAGAAACAAATATGAATAAGAATATCCAAGATATAGCCTTTAACTATCATAAGGGATCTGGTTATTCTAATGCCAATTTATCTTTTATGGAAATACAAAGATCAGATGGATATGTACTTGTAGCTTATAACCTAAAACCTTATTATAAAAGTCCTTGGATGCAAAAAAATCTACCACAAATAAATATTTTATTGCTAATTTTACTGATAATATTTTGCCTTATTAGTATTGTTACCACCACATTAATTTGGGCAAAGAAAATATCGAAAGAATTGAATCCTTTGCTAGAAGCTTCAGAAGAAATCAGGAAACAAAACTTAGATTTTCAAATTAAAAAGTCAAATGTTCAAGAATTTAATGTCATATTAGAAAGTTTAGAAAAAATGAAAGTAGGATTAAGTGAATCTTTAAGGACAAACTGGAGAGAGGAAGAGAAAAAAAGAAATCAGATTTCAGCATTAAGCCATGATATAAAGACTCCTCTTTCAATTATTAAGGGAAATTCAGAATTATTAGGAGAAACAAATCTAACAGAAGATCAGGAAAGCTATCTAGATTATATTAAAAATAACACAAACCGTATTGGTAAATATATAGAAACCTTAATGCTTGTTAATAAATC
>NZ_CAMXYR010000085.1 GCF_947253225.1 uncultured Anaerococcus sp.
AAATTATTCAGAATATACAAGAATAAAACGGAATATAAAGTAATTAGCTTTATAAATATTCTATTTTAATAATAAAAAGGAATAAATAAGAATTAAAAGAAATGAGTTTGTAGCTAAAATGTAGCTAAATGATAGAAATACATTTGTAAAATTTAGAGGCCTCGAGCCTCTTTTCTTATCTTAATAAATACCATTAATCAAAAATCAACAAAATATTCAACAATCACCTAAACAAAAGCACAGACCTTATATACCACTTGCAATCACTAATATAGCCTCTAGAAGCCTTTCTAAGCGTTTTAAAATCTTTAGTTACACTAGAGTCAGTGCTACATGTTGATATTACCCAAAAATAAGCGCAAAATAAAGGGTGCCTTTGAGGTAGTTTTAAGTATTGCCTTTAATTTTATAAGCAAAAAAACCCGCAACCCAATCAGTAAGGTGAACCCAAATATAGAAACCACCAACTAAAGGGTAAGTTTACAGGCTTTTATAAATACCCTATAAGGCCTGATTGGCTCTTAGCCTACCTCCTAGAAGATGATATCCTAACCCTTACCTTAGTCGATACTGGAAGTCATGCAGATATTTTCGACCTATAGCCAACCTTGAGGTGGTTTTTTATCCGTTTTATAAATTTCACCTATTTCCTCCAAAATGGCAAGGAGTTCTTGGCACATCTTATCCACTTCGTTCTGCTTAACTGTACGATAGTTATAAATCTTTTTTGCTCTTTCTAAAGCTAACTCAACCCTCGTCTTTTTAACCTATGTAATTTTGCCCCTTTGTCTTTCGTTCACTTTTTTTCACCAAATCTTTGAGAATATCTGCAAAATCTTTCAAATTTTCCTTTGTTGATTCCGCCTCATCAGTTATCAAGTTATTGACTAAATCATCTAAAATATTGAAGCCTTCCTTAGCCAACTTATTTTTAGCAATCTTTGCCATAGCTGATTGTTTTTCCCTTTGCTTGTACTCCCCAAGCTCTTTTATTTTCTCGTCTTGTTGTTTTTGCCACTTAGCTTTTTTGTCCCTAATAATCTTATCCACTTCATCATCAGAATACTTTTTCTCATGCTTCTTGTTTTTCCTGTTTTGTATCCTTGCTTTCTTCTGCAGTTTCTTCAACTTGGTTTTTAACATCTTCCGCCATTCTTTCCTCCATAATTTAAAGTTCTAATGCTTAACTGTCCCTTAAAGTTTAACGTCATTAAAGCTTGGACAATAAAAAATCGCACGATTAACGCACGATTAATTTGTTGATATTTACTTGTTTTGTGTGAATTTTTACACGATTGATTCACGATTAACCAAATAATTCTCCATTGCTAAACATAATGTTTTTTGCTTTTTATAGATAGCAAAATATGTTTCTTGCTTATCTCCATTTTGTGTACACTCTATATATATACCATCTAAAATAGTTGTAGACATTAGTATCTTATTATTTTATAGAATTCTATAATACCAAACCACAAATATATATTCAATACTGATATCTTTTTTCTAATAATAAAGTCTTATCTAGCTTGTTGGATATCCAACTCCTTTTAAATAATAACCCATATTTTACCCTACATTAACTTCTTCAAACCACTTATTAAGATTATTATTCACATTATAAATTATTCCTCTACCATGAAAATTATTAATATTTTTTTGAACTTTATCTTCTAAAATTGTTAATCTATTTTGAGAACCCATCCTCTTTCTTTCCTATTTTTTAAGTAATTATTGTATTATCTAGTTCCAGTCATGTGCTTTTCATGGAGTATGAATTTCTTCATAATCTCTTATCCGTAAATTCTTTCTTCAAACAAATCAACTTTCAATTCACTTTCAGTGTCAAAATCAGAAGACCACTCTAAAAAGTTTTCTAATTTAGCTCTTCAACCTCTATCAACTCAAAATCATTAAAATATGTATCAAGATTTATTCAATCTATTTGATGGTTAATAGTGCCTAATAAATATGGTTTTCCACCTGTTAATTAATAGGTCTATATGCATAAATTTTATTGGTCCCAACCAAATTTACACGAAACAAATCCTTAATAACAATAATTTTACTTGTATTGTTTATATCAAGCTATTTTCAAATCTACTAAAAGTTGTTAATATATAGGTAAGTAAACATTACGTTTAGACAGGAGGCAATATATGAGCTTAGGAAACAGAATTAAGATGCTTAGAAATGAACTTGGATATACCCAAGATGATTTAGCCAAACGACTAGATGTTTCAGTAGGTGCAGTTAGCTCCTATGAGAGAGACTATAGATTCCCTATGTCTGATATTCTTCAAAAAATGACCGATATTTTTGGAGTATCTTATGACTATCTCCTAGGGAGGTCTAAGAAAAGGAACGCCGAAGATGAGTCAGAAAAATACGAAGTCCCTGTCTTTTATGTAGTAGCCTGTGGCAATCCCTTTGTAGCCGATGAAGATATAGTAGATTGGGAAGAAATCGACCCTAAACTAAAAAGTCAAGGCGAACACTTTGGCGTAAAACTCAGAGGCGACTCCATGCTCCCAGACTTCAAAAATGGAGACTTAGTCATAGTTAGAAAATAAGCAGACATTGATAGTGGATCTATTGCAATCGTTCGTGTAAACGGTGATGAGGCAACAATGAAAATCGTCCAAAAATCAAAAGATGGAATAACTTTAATTGCCACCAATCCTATCGTATTCTTACCTAAATTCTTCAGCAATCGAGATATAAAACAGCTCCCTGTTTCTATTATAGGAAAAGTTATCGAACAAAGAAGAAAGTTTTAGAAAAAGACGAAGTTGCAGTCTATATAACAATAATATAAATAGTAGAATTTAAAAATAAATATTCAATAAAACTCAAATCAGATATTCAGACAAAAGGATTAATATAAAAAAACAGGAGGAAAATATGAAAAAAAGTAACCCAGAAAAGAAGCCAATTTATAAAAGAAAATGGTTTATAGTAATTGCAGCTCTAATAGTTATAGGAGCCTTATTCGACCCAAAAGACAAAGACAAAAAAGAGAAGCCACAACCAGCAAAAGTAGAAGAAAAGGCAGATTTAGCTAAGAAAAGTGAAGAGAAGCCAAAGACTAAAGAAAGTCCATATGAAGAGTTAGCCAAATTAGCCTTTGGTTAAGATGTGAAATGTGAAGTAATTGAGGGTTTTGGTGATGACAATAAACCTAAAATAACAAGGATAAATATTACCGATAGCGGTGAACCTAGTATCCAGCCATTTTTAGGAGATGTTTTTTCTTACTTAAATAAAATAAAAGAGAAAGGGCTGGACTATGAGAGTGTATTCTTTGTTCTTAAAGCCAAGAAAACTGATGAAAATGAATACCCTTATGCTAAAATTGAAATAACAAAAAAGCTGCAGACAATTTTGATTTTAATACTAAAACTCCAGCAGACTTAAAATCAATAGCCAAAACTTATGATGCACCCGATGACAACAAAGCGACCGCAAAAGATAATAATAAGCCTGCGAGCAGTACAGGTAAATCTATGAGTAGTGAAGATACAAAAACTATAGTATCAGGCTATATTAAAGGTCAATTTGCTGATATGTGTAATGTGTCTACAGAAACAGTAGATGGCACTTTTATTGTTCACCTTTACCCAACATCTAATGAATTAAAAGCTGAAATAGCAGGACTAATGATAGATAAGACAAATCCAGAACTTTTGAATGGATGGAATCAAATGAGTAACGGATTAAAAGAACTTTCTAAAAGTGTAAATGAGCAAGTTGATGAAAATACATCTATAATGCTCCACAACCCAGTAAACTCAGATATGGTATTGTTAGTAACATTAAATGATACAATTTTTTCAGATTTTACAAAAGATAATTAATATATTTAAAATCAACAAAGCCCTAGGATAAACCACCTAGGGCAAAAAATATCCAATATGTATAAGCTCTTAGCAAAACAATTTGACAGAATTATCCACATATTTTAAATATCCAGAAGGAATAAGAAAGCTAATATATGCAACAAACGCTATGGAAAACTTCAATAGACAACTAAGAAAAGTTACAAAAAACAAGACCATATTTCCAAATGACTACGCACTTCAAAAAAGCTTGTACCTAGAAATGGTAGATGCATCAATCAAATGGACAAGTAGAATACGTGGATGAGATCAAATCTTATCCCAATTATTAATATTTTTTAAAGGGAGGTTTTAATTGAGATAAAAACCCTGTATGAAATCGGCTGTAAATTTTTATGAAAATTTAACAGTTTATTAAAGTTGTGTAAAATTAAGAAAAGGTCTATTCCTTAGGAATAAACAAACATTGATACATAAAAAATGTATCAACCCTTACCCTAATGTCAGGATTTAGGTTGATACACAAAATTATTTACAGAACCACCTTGATAATCTATGTACCACAAACAGTGCACGTCCATTCCCTTTTTTCAGCCAAGCACTCAAGGCCTTATTTTATGCTATCATATTTACAACATTTCTTAAAATGCTTAACCTCCACTATCGTGTTTATTCTTGTGTTTTTTATGAATTTAATTGTTATCATTATTTATCAAGATTTTGCACAAAAATAAGAGATGACTTTTTTTATAAAATCCACCTCTTAAAATCTCATTTTTTATATGTAACTTTCATTTTATAATTCTCAAAGCAAAAAATAAATATAGCAAATCAATGCTAGTTTACAAAAAGCGGTCTTAATACTTCTATATCCAATAAAATTAAAC
>NZ_CAMXYR010000086.1 GCF_947253225.1 uncultured Anaerococcus sp.
CTTTTGGATTTTTTTCTTTTACTTTATCCTTTACCTTTTCCTTTTCTTCTTGACTCAAGTTATTTTTATCTTTTACTCTTGTCTTTTCTGGATCTTGAGCTGGATTTTTTTCTGCGTCTGTAATTTCTTCTACAGTTTTTTCTCCTGGTATTTTATTTTTTGATCCATCCGGATAAGTTATTGTTGCATCTCCATTTGCTCCTACTTCTATTTCTTTAGCTTTTGGATTTTTTTCTTTTACTTTATCCTTTACCTTTTCCTTTTCTTCTTGACTTAAGTTAGTTTTATCTTTTACCCTTGTCTTTTCTGGATCTTGAGCTGGATTTTTTTCTGCATCTGTTTTTTCAATTTTCTTGTTGTCATCCCTATCTTTTTTGTGACCATTTACAGAAATTTCTATATTTTCCTTTCCACCATCAAAATCTTCATCTTCAACTGTAACAGTGATTGGACCATCTACATCTTGACCTGGTTTTACAAAAATTTCTCCACTTTCTTTGTCGATTTCAACAGGAATATTTTTTCCATCCTCATCTTTTGCACTTACTTTTGTAGACCCATCCTTATTAGGATTTACAACTCTTACACCAGTTGATTGTTTTTCATCTTTTGGATCAACAGAATTTTTGTGCCTATCATCGATTCTTGTTTTTTCTTCTACAGTTTTTTCTCCTGGTATTTCATTTCTTGATCCGTCTGGATAAGTTATTGTTGTATCTCCATTTGCTCCTACTTCTATGTCTTTGGCATTTGGATTTTTTTCTCTAACCTTATCTTCAACTTGCTTTTTCTCTTTTTCTGTTAGATTATCCTTATCCTTAACCTTTGTCTTTGTAGGATTTTGGGCAGGATATTTGTCCTTATCCTTTATTTCATCTACTACTGTAACCTTAACATCAACTTCATCGCTTGTTCCATCTGGATAAGTTACTTTTACTTTTCCTGAGCTTTCCCCAACCTTACTTACATCAGGTTTATTTATCCATTCATATTTGGAATTTTCTGGAAGGTCATTTTTGTTTTCTATTGCCTTATCAGCATCTGGAGTTTGACCTACTTTTGTTATTAAATCTTTTGGATTTGGCTTATATTTTTCAGCATCAGTAAGTTTTTTCTTAGCACTTGCTACAATTTTAGCATTCTCTTTTGTGATTTTTTCTCCTGGTTTTACTGACCAAGTAGGATTTTCATAACCATCTTTTGCCTTGACTTGAGGATAATCTTCTTCTTTTAAAGATTTACCTTCTTTTACATCATATATTTTTGTCTTAGCAATTTCTGTACCTTCTCCAGCTTCAAAACTTACCCTTACATATCCTTCTGGTGTTTTTGAATCAGGATTTTCTGTTACATCTATAATATCCGGTAGTTTTTCAGGAGTTTTTTCCTTAACTTTTACTTTAACTTTTGTCTTATCCTCACTTCCATCTGGATATTTTACAGTAATATCAACTTCATAATCTCCAGCTTTTTTTCCATCAGGAATTTGTTTTGGATCATCTATGCTAATAGTTGGATTTTTCTTATCTTTTGGATAATTTGGAATTTCTACAGAATTTTTTATCTCTTCTTCACTTGTTGGATTTCCAAAATCTTTTGTAATATCTTTTGTTTTTGGCTCAAAATTATCCTTATCTTCAACTTTCTCTTCAACTTTCGGTTCTACATCTCTTGCAATTGGATCTGATATTTTTTTACCTTTTTCAATTTGGTTTGCATTTATTTGGTCACCCTTGTTCAAAATAATATCATCTGGAAGATCTATTTCCCAATTTCCATTTTCATCAACCACGATATCTTCTGAAATTATATCTCCTTCGCTATCACTTGCCTTGGTTAATAGAATTTTTGATCCAGCTACTCCCTTACCAGAGATTTTTCTATCGCCTTCACTTACCTTATTGATTTGTGGAGCCTTTGATTTTTCTTGTTTTCCTACTTTTATATTAGCTTCAGTATTATCCTTAGACCCATCTTCATATTCAACTATAACAGGAATTTTCACAGTTTTTTCGCTGTCATTTTCATTTGGTGTATAGGTTACTTGACCAGTTTTTTCATCAATTTTTGCACCTTCAGGAGCCTTATCACCTAATTTAAATTTAGAATTTTTTGGTACTTGTATTTCTTTTGAGTCTTTATCAGTAAATTTAGGATTTATCTTAGATTCTTCCCCAACTTTACCATTACTGTCTTCATACTTAACATTATTATTTGCTGACATAGAATTTGGGTCAACAATTTTAATTAAAGCCTCAGCATTCATCCTCAACCCATTATTAAATTTAATAGAAACAGGAACTCTTATCTCATCCCCATCCTTTAATTTTGCAGTTTCTTCTTTGGATACACTAACTACACCAGTCTTAGGATCTACAGAAACTTTAATATCTTTATCCCCAACCTTCACTGTAGTTAAAGGTTTATATTCTACCTTTACGGATCCATCTTTATCTTTTGAAACTTTTCTTTCAACATATTCATAAGTTGGATTTGAATCTTCAGCATCTGGTGTATACCTTTGTCCATTATTGTCCAATAGTTTAGGAGCTTCTGTTTTCGCCTCTTCTCCTTTATTCTTTTCAACCTTATCATATATCGCTTCTGGACTTGCAATAAATGAATCAGCAGCAAGAGATGAACCTATATCACTTGTGTCAGCATTTGCATAAAAAACTCCTGATGTGAAAGTATGTGGACCTTGCAAATCTTTTGGTATATTTAAAGGATGCGACCCAACTAACCCCTTTTCATCACTAGTTACTTTTATAGGATCTCCATATTTCTTACCATCCCTAAACCATTGAATTTGGTATTCATGATTTGGTAAAAGTCCACCAGTTTCATTCTCAGCTACATCACCTGCCTTAGCATAATTATTTCTAGTATCATATTTTTTTATATCGTGCATAGGTTGAGCTGCTAAGAAAGCAAAATTCACATTTCTGATATTTCCACCAGCCAAACTTTCAGGACCTATTGGTAGCAAAGTTCCTGATAAGTCATTGAACATATTGTTAACTGAAGTATTGCCCCACAAATCATAATGTTTAATCAATGGGGAAACATACATATATTTCCAATTTATATGACGGTGTTTTTGACCAACAGTTCCATTCCATGCCATAAGACTTGAATGTGTAATATCCTCATCTTTTACAAGTTTTCCATATTCTTCATCAGAAATAGTATGGGAGATTTTTGCTCCTGAATTTTGTTTGTATGGGCTTATTCCATAAAGTCCCCTAAATGGAAGATAATAATTGCCATCTTTATCGACCTTGGTATAAACAGTTTCTGCTATATGGCTTCCTTTTCCATTTTTAGCTTCATAGTCTCTAATAAGTTCTTCTTGAGCCTTTCTAAAATCTTCCATCTTATAGTCTTTGTGGTTTTCTTTCCACTTATCAAAAAGACGAGCTACTTCATCATTCACATATGAGGCTACAACTTCATTTCCGCTTGCATTTACATCCCAAGAATCCTTTTTCCAACCACGAGCATCAGAACCCTTTGGATCTCCGTTTTCAAACCAAACTTGACCACGAACATTGCCGTATATGCCTTGATTTTCCCAAATGCCATCTGAACTTTTAGCCTTGCTCCATTCATCTTTTGGTTTAACTAGCCAATCATTCTTCATAGGTTTTTCTTGGAGAACCACTTGACCTCCAACTATTCTGTTTAACCCGGCGGTGAAATCCCAAGACTCATTTATACGATTTAGCCTTGTGTGAAATCCGTATTTTTGATCTCCTGGTTTTACAACGCTATACTTTTCTTTGTCTGGGTTTTCTACCCAAGTTCTAATAGCGAAATTTGGATTAGCGGCCAATTGGAAATGATGAATATTTCCATATTTATCAACCTCAGGTTTTTGAAAATTAAAGGTGAAGGTTCCATCAGGCCTTGAAGTTGTTTTATAAACTCTTGAAACATAGCCATCATAGTCTACCCATTGAAGATAAACATTGACACCACCAATAGGCTCTTGTCCAACATCGTTTAACCTATCTTTTCTATAGATATAAGCTGTTCCTGAATAAGATTGAGTATCCCCTACTTGGCCTGGTGAGTAAACCGCATCCTTCTGAGCTTGTTCAATGTCTTGAGCACGTTCTTCTGCTATCCTATTTTTATCATTATCATCTATATTTTTTACAGCCTTTTCGGCTGAAACTTTAGTTTTAACTACATCGTCAATGTGCCCATTTACATCAAAAGTTTTGTCATTATTAAGTCTTTGTCTAATATTTTCAACAAGGAGATTTATTTCAGCATCTGTGAAATTCGCATCCTTTAATTTCTTAATTTGTTCATCACTTAGCCTAAAGCTTTCGTTATCATCATTTATATCTTTTTGTTTATCTTCTGTTTCTTTCCTAGATACTTGAGAACTATTTTCTAGATTTTTATCTTTGCCTAAATCTTCGTTACTAATATTAGCTATATTTTTATCACCACTTTCAGTGGCTTCTTCGCCTATATTAATAACATCATTATTTTGATGGAGCTCTTGCGCTGAACTTGGTGAAATAAGTAGGGCATAACCCAATAAACATGATACAAGACCAACAGATAACTTTCTTGTCGCATATTTTGGTTTTTTGCTTAGACCAACTGCCTTTTTATTAGCAATGATTCTTTGTAATATATCTTTTTTTGTCATAAAATCTCCTTTAATAAATTCTTCTCTTAGTCACAACTAGTATAATAT
>NZ_CAMXYR010000087.1 GCF_947253225.1 uncultured Anaerococcus sp.
CTACACCTGTGTTAGGTCGTCGGCAGCGTCAGATGTGTATAAGAGACAGTTATTCCTATAAGCATATTCAATCCTATCTCTTATCAGCTCGCTATCGACAAACCTGTTATTAATAAAAATATATTCAAGGGACCTATTGCCTCTATAATAATTTGTATTAGATATACAGCCATAAATTTTATAGATATCATTGGAAGCTTCTATGTCTATAAGATTTTCTCCTAAGCTCATATCAAAAAGCTTAGAGATTTTTTCTTTAGACTCCTCAAATCTCCTTGTGTGAAATTCGACATTTTCATTTTTTATATATTTAAACGAGATATTATTATAACCTACAGCAAATGCGTACATAAGCTTTGTGATGTGATTTGCTTCAATAATATCAGATTTCAAGAACTTTCTTCGAACTGGAATATCTCTAAATAGGTCCTCCACTATTATGCTTGTTCCTGTGTTGGTTGCTATACTTGATTTAGATATCTTACCATTATCAAAGATAATTTTAGCCCCAATTTCAGCATCCTTTGTTTTACTTATTGCTGTAACCTTACTAACGGTTACAATGCTTGATAAAGCTTCACCTCTAAAACCAAGTGAATATATATGGTACAAGTCATTAAAGTCCTTAATTTTTGATGTAGCGTGTTTACTAAAGGCTAATTCTATCTCATCATTATTAATACCACATCCATTATCTGTTACTCTTATATATGTTTTACCACCATTTTTTATCTCTATAGTTATATTATCTGCACCAGAATCTATGGAATTTTCAACAAGCTCTTTAACAATAGATATGGGAGCTTCTATAACCTCTCCAGCAGCAATTTTTTCTATTGTTTTGTCATCTAACTTTATAATAGTCATTATAGCTCACCAATTTTTACAAGTAATGAGTTTAACTCATTCATAGCCTCAATAGGAGTTAAATTATTTACATCTATTGAACTTGCAAAGTTTTTAATATCATCAAATTTCCTGTTAGAAATCATGTCTATGGATCTGGTCAATTCTTTCTTCTTATCTAAGTCAAACATATCATCAGTGGCAAGTTTTTCCATTATTAGCTTAGCATTTTCTATTATTTCATCTGGAAGCCCGCTAAGTTTTGCTACCTCTATTCCATAAGATCTATCTGACTTACCTTTTTTTATTTTCCTTAGAAAAACTAAGTTATTATTTTCTTCTAATATTTCTATTTTTAGATTTACAACATTGTCAAGCTCATTTTCCAAAATAGTTAGTTCATGAAAGTGAGTAGCAAAGACTGTTTTAACTTTTTTATGTTTGCTCAAGTATTCGACAATAGCCATAGCAATGCTTAAACCATCATCAGAACTTGTTCCTCTTCCTACCTCATCAAGAATCACAAAGGAATTTTCTGTAGAATTTTTTAGGATATTTGATACCTCATTCATCTCTAACATAAAGGTAGATTCGCCTTTTGAAATATTGTCACTTGCACCGATTCTAGTAAAAACTTGATCACATATAGATATCTGCGCAGATGTAGCAGGCACAAAACATCCCATTTGAGCCATAATAATTATTATAGCCATCTGTCTCATATAGGTGGATTTTCCTGCCATATTTGGACCAGTTATGATTTGAATAAGGTTTTCATCTTCACCAATATCTGTATCATTGGGTATAAACTCATTTTCTTTCAAATTATTCTCAATGACTGGATGTCTACCATCTTTGATTTTTATAATATTATCAGTCCTTATTTCAGGTCTAACAAAAGAATTTACTTTACTAACTCTTGCGAAAGTATTCAAGGTATCAATGGTTGCTAACATCTTTGATAAAGCTTGTAGCTTAATAGTATCATTTAGAACCTTTTTTCTGATTTCTTGGAATATTTCATATTCCATTTCAAAAATCTTATCCTTACCACCCAAAATTAGATTAGAAAGTTCTTCGAGTTTTTCGGTTGTGTATCTTTCTTGATTCTTCAGTGTTTGCTTTCTTATATAATGAGCTGGTACTTTATCAATATTTGACTTAGTTATTTCAATAGAGTAACCATTATTTTTATTAAAAACTATCTTGAAGTTTTTTATACCCGTAGCTTCTCTTTCTTCATTTTCATAAGAAATCAATTCGTTTTGAGCATTACTAGCATGGTTTTTTAAACAATCTAGGTCATTTGAATAACCATCTTTAATAATACCACCTTCCGTTATTGTAATCGGAGGATCCTCCACTATAGATTTATCAATCAAATCAAATATTTCTTCAACATTAGGCAAATTGATTCCTAATTTTTTAATATTTTCATCACTATTATTTTCTAAGATAGCTTTTAATTCTGGTATATTTTTGATTGAGTTTTTGATGCTTATGAAATCTCTTGCATTCGCCCTTTGGTAGGAGATTTTACCAATTAGTCTCTCAAGGTCATAAACATCAGATAATAAAATTGATATATTATTTGAAAGTATAGAATCATTGACCATGCTTTCTACTATATCAAGTCTCCTATTAATTTTCGATTCATCTACAAGAGGTCTCTCTAGGTATTCATTTATCATTCTTGAGCCCATAACTGTATCCGCTTGGTCTAAAATACTTAAAAGTGTATTTTCCTTGCCATTATTATTCAAGTTTTTATGAAGTTCAAGATTCTTTCTTGTACTAGCCTCAAGTTGCATATAATCATTTATTTCAATGATTTCTATATTATTTATATGAACTAAGTTTTCCTTATGAAATTTATAAATATAGTCGATAAGATTTGCTAGTGATAAGATTGACAATCTAAGATTTTTAACTTTATTGAGATTTTTATCGCCTAAATAATTTTTAATCAGAGTTGCTCTATTTTTGTAATCTTTAGGATTTTGAATATAGTTAACGAATATTTCTTTATCTAAAAAATAACGATTTAGAGTCTTGTCCGTATAATCAGAATTTATCAAAATTTCTGATGGATTAATCTTTTCTATCTGATCTATTGCTTTCTTACCTATACTTGAACTCAAACCCTTTATTTCAAGAGTAACTAGCTTACCAGTTGAAATATCACAATAGCTTAAAGCTAATCCATATTCATTTTGAAATATTGACAATAAGTAGTTATTCTCTCTATTGTTAAGCGAGTCCATATCGGTTATTGTTCCTGGAGTAATAACTCTTGTAATAGCCCTCTTTACAAGACCCTTAGCATCTTTAGGATCTTCTACTTGATCGCACAAAGCAACCTTATACCCCTGCTTAACTAACTTAAAAGCATAGGAATCTATAACATGATGGGGTACTCCACACATAGGTGCTTTGATAGCATGACCACAATCTTTTCCAGTAAGGGTCAAAGATAACACCTTGCTGGTGATTATAGCATCATCAAAAAAAGTTTCGTAGAAGTCCCCTACTCTATACAAAAGAATAGAATCTTTGAAGTCATTTTTTACATCAACATAATGTTTTAACATAGGAGTAAGTTTTTCGTATTTAAAATTATTTTTCATATCAACCCCCATTTCATCTATACATTATATCTCTTATTTGTCTTAGTTTCCAATGTGTGGATTTTACATATTAACTTACGAACTTAATTGATAAATTAGAAATATAATGGTAATGTTAAATTATGAAGTTTAAAAATATATTTGTTTTGCTAAGCTTAGTTGCTTTTTCTTCATGCTCATTTAAAAATAATTCCAATAATGAATATATAGATAAAGAAAATTTACAGATGATTGAAGATATAAACTCAGTTGCCAGCGAAACCTTTAAAAAAGGTAAAGAAATTATAAACAATATTAACATAGTAAATAACTCTAAAGCCAGTTTTAAATCCGATAGAAAAGAAGATTTGAAAAAAAATCTGGAAAATCTTTCTCAAACAAACTCCAAAGCTAAATGGGTACACGACAATTTTGATAAGTTACCTAATTTACAAGCTTATTTGGTTGGAAACGACACAGACACAGTAGAATTTGTATATAATTTAAACCATAATATCAATAAATTCGACTTTAAGGAAGGTGAAAGTATAAAACTTAACAGAGCGACCCCATATTATATACAATGGGATAACCGATGGGGCTATAATAGCTTAACAGATGGCACTATCGGAATGTCAGGATGTGGTCCAACCTCAATGTCAATGATTTTGTCAAGATTAAAAAAAGATCCATCAATAACACCTAACGTGATTGCTAGAGATGCTGAAACATTTATGGTTGAAGATGGAATAGCTTGGTCCTTCTTTCCTCATGAAGCACAAAAATACGGGTTTAAATGCGAGGATTTAGTAAAAGATAAAGATGAAATTATAGAAGCCTTAAAAAAAGGACCCCTCCTTGTTTCTGTAGGTAGAGGATATTTTACCTTATCAGGTCATATCTTAGTTATAGATTCTTATAAAAATGGTAAATTTATAATAAATGATCCTAACAGTGTGAAAAATACTATGAGAGAATGGGATTATGACCAGATTTCAGAACAGATAGTCCATATTTGGAAAATTTTTTAAAAAATATTTGACAACTATCCTAGATAGTGATATTATATAAGGGTAGTTGATACGCACCATTAGCTCAGTTGGTAGAGCACCTGACTCTTAATCAGGGCGTCCAG
>NZ_CAMXYR010000088.1 GCF_947253225.1 uncultured Anaerococcus sp.
TACACCTGTGTTAGGTCGTCGGCAGCGTCAGATGTGTATAAGAGACAGTTTCCTGTCTTAGTTAAATTATCTATTGCAATATTCATTGCAGCTATTCTAGCGGGATTTATAAATAAGATTGTGTGCTTGACTCTAATAACTGTTGGGATTTGTCAATTGTTAATAAGCAAATCCATAAAATTATATTGGAGTAAGAAGTTATAATAATGATAAATAATTTTTTTTTTCGATATATATGTGGTTTTTTATATACAAACAGCGTTTTTAAATAAGATGATGTATACAAATTGCTAAATGGGAAATATGGGGCATTTCGGGGTTGTTCTAATTTTCCAAAGTGTAAATTTGTTGTGAAAAATATTAATAAGGAGTCTTGAGGATTTGTAGATGACATTGTTTAAGAATGAGTTTCCTATTTTGGAATTTGATGATAGTGGAAGTTCGGTAATAATGCCTAACCATGAGAATTTAGATTTGATTTTGCCCGAGAAATGTGTTTATGGATTTTTGGGAGATGAGATTGATGAATATGCTTTGAAAAATAAGGCCATCAAGGTTTCGGAATTTGTTTCAGCCACAAAACTATATCCAGTTTATGTTACTAAATACAAGGGATACGAAATTTGCTTTAGTCAAGCTCCAGTGGGCTCTGCTGCGGCTGCCCAGTTTTTAGATTGGCTGATTGCTTACGGAGTTAGGGAGATAATATCTACTGGGACATGTGGTTGTTTAGTTGATATAGAAGAATCAGTTTTTGTAATACCTACAAGAGCTCTTAGGGACGAGGGGACTAGCTATCATTATATGAAGCCTTCAAGGTTTGTCGATATTGATAAAAAAGCAGTTGGGGCGATAAAAGATCTTTTTTTGGAAAGAGGAATAAATTATATAGAAACTACGACTTGGACTACTGATGGATTTTATAGAGAAACCGAAGCTATGGTAAAATATAGGGTGGAAGAAGGATGTAGGGTTGTTGAAATGGAGTGTGCAGCTCTATGTGCCCTAGCAAAACTTAGAGATGTAATCTGGGGTGAGATACTTTTTACGGCAGACACACTTTGTGATGTTGAAAATTATGACCAGAGAAATTGGGCTGAGGATACATTATCTTATGCTCTTGAACTAGCTATGGATGTGGTAATAAAGATTCGTAAAGAAAAGAAGATTAAATAAACTTGCAAGGAGATTTGGTATAAAAAATTTTACTTAATCTTCTTTTTCTATTATAATGTATATGTAAATTAATGATCTATGGGAGCTATGTGCTGAGAGGAAGTTCGACTTCGACCATCAAACCGGACAGGATAATGCCTGCAAGGGATGAAGCATGTTTATACTCCTATAAGTATTTTAGGAGGTTTTTTTAATTTATGAAATATAAGACACAGATGGAAGCTGCAAAACATGGTTTTGTAACAGAAGAGATGAAAATTGTTGCCAAAAAAGAAAATGTTAGCGAAGAATTTCTTTTGGACAAAATTGCTAAGGGAGAGATTGTAATTCCAAGAAATAAGAATCATAATTCTATTTCACCTGAAGGAATAGGTAGTGGACTCAAAACAAAAATCAACGTCAACCTTGGTATTTCAAAAGACCTAAATGACCTTGACTTAGAGATGCAAAAAGTTGATATGGCTCTAAAAATGGGTGCTGAATCTATTATGGATTTATCAAATTACGGCAAAACTCAAGAATTTAGAAAAAAACTTATAGAAAAGTCCACAGCCATGATAGGAACTGTACCAATGTATGATGCGGTTGGTTTTTTGGATAAGGGATTAAGTTTTATTAAGGCACATGAATTTTTGGACGTAGTAAGAAATCATGCAGAAAATGGAGTTGATTTTGTAACTATCCACTGTGGAATAAATAGGGCAAATGCTGAAATATTTATGAGAAATAGAAGAGTAAATGAGATTGTATCTCGTGGAGGCTCTCTATTATTTGGATGGATGATGATGAATAATCAGGAAAATCCTTTCTATGAATACTATGATGAACTTTTGGATATCCTAAGAGAGTATGATGTTACCCTTTCTTTGGGAGATTCTCTAAGACCGGGTGGTATCCACGATGCAACAGATCCTGCTCAAATAGCAGAGCTAATCACCTTAGGTGAGCTTACTAAAAGGGCGTGGGAGAAAGATGTCCAAGTAATTATTGAAGGCCCAGGTCATGTTCCAATTAATGATATCGAAATGAACATGAAACTTGAAAAGAAACTTTGCCATAATGCACCTTTCTACGTCTTAGGTCCACTTGTTACAGACATTGCTCCAGGATATGATCATATCACAAGTGCTATTGGTGGAGCAATTGCAGCAAGTCATGGGGCAGATTTCTTATGCTATGTAACACCAGCAGAACACCTTAGACTACCTGATGTGGATGATGTAAAGGAAGGAATTATTGCAGCAAAGATTGCAGCTCACGCAGGAGATATTGCTAAATTAAGCCATGCTAGAGATATTGACCTTGAGATGAGCAAAAGACGTCAAAAACTTGATTGGGAAGGAATGTTTGAATTAGCTATGGATCCAGAAAAATGTAGGGAGTATAGGGCATCATCTCAACCAGAAGAAGAGGGCACATGCACTATGTGTGGAAGCATGTGTTCAGCTAGAAATATGAACCTAATCTTAGAAGGTAAGGACATAGTTTTATAGACTTATAAAATTTATAGCAAACATCTAGGTTAGGATTAAACTTTAGATGTTTGTTATTTTTCTATAAAAACTATTTTATTTTTAGAAAGAAGATTAGATGAAAATAAGAGAAATTGAGACACCAAGACTTTTATTGAGAGGTTTTTGCAAGGAGGATGCCCTTTGGGCTTACAAAATTTGGAATGACCCAGAGATGGGCAAGTATCTTCCAGACAAGGCAATTGAAGGAATAGATGAAGCTTACCTTAAAGAACTTGAACAATTGGGTGATGACGAAGAATGTTGCTATCTGATTCCTGTTCTTAAAGATAGCAAAGAGAGGGTTGGTACTTGTAGTTTTATAATAAGCCCTGATAGGGAAATTTATGATATTGCTTATTGTGTTCACAAAGATTTATGGTGTAAGGGATATGCAACAGAAATTGCCAAGGGATTAATTTCCTTTGCCAAGAAAAATGGTGCAAGCAAGGTAACTATAGAAGTAAACCAAGACAATAAAGCATCAAATCGTGTTGCAGAAAAATGTGGTGGTAAAATTGTCAGCGAAGATGTCTTTGTAAAAAGAGGAACATTAGGTATAAAAAAAACCTACAAGTATGAAATCAATTTAATAGACAAATTTTAATTATTGGGTATATCCTTTATAATTGTATATTTCCATATCAAATAGTATAATTACTTAGCTAGAAGTAGGACTTCTGGCTATTATTTTTGAAAGGAGAATTTATTTGGACAAAGATAAAATATTTTGTTTACCAATTTTTATCCTTATGGCTAGTGTAACCTTCATGGCCATCTCGACTGAGCTAGTTCCTTCTGGAATCTTACCAGAGCTTATGGACGGCTTGGATATTAGCGAAGCTTCTAGTGGAAATTTGGTTGGATTTTATGCCATAGCTAGTGCTGTATTTGGTATTCCTTTGATATCATCCACTGTGGAGTTTTCTAGGAAAAAATTACTTCTTGTTCTACTTATAGGCTTTTCTCTTAGCAATTTACTAGTAGGACTAGCAAGTTCTTACGTCTTTGCTTTGATAGGTAGGATTGTTGGAGGAATATGTGCAGGTGTCTTATGGCCTATGATTGCTGCTTATGGAATGAAGCTTACAGATGAAAAACACAAGGGTCTCGCAGTTACTGTAATAATGAGTGGAACGACTTTTGGGATGAGCCTTGGTATACCATTATTTACATATATCGGCACAAGGATAAGCTGGAGGGCTGAATTTTTTGGTATTGCTCTAGCAATAGCAACCATAGCTGTCGCTTGTTTTTTTATGCTACCCGATGTTTCTGGTGTAAAGAAAGAAAAATCTAACTCACCTCTTACCTTAATCAAGAATAGGGGAGTTTTACTAACAATGTTCCTTACTGCAATAGCATCGATAACAAACTACGGAATATATACTTATATAACTAATTTAATTACATCAATAAATTATAATAGAGGAATAGGATTTGCTCAAATTCTCTTTGGATTTGGGTCAATTTTATCTGTTATAATCGCAGGAAAGGTAATAGATAAGAATATGAGGTATTTGACAGTATTTATGTTTACTTGTTCTTTCTTATCTTTTACAATATTTAGTTTTTTGTCAAACATTAGTATTTTATGCCATACGGCTTTTTTCTTGTGGGGAATAGGTTTTGGAGCACTTGTTGCTCTTTTTCAAACAGCGGTAGCAAGGCAAGTGCCATCCAATGCATCAGTTGTTGCAACTTCCTTGCAATCTGCAACCTTTAACTTTACAATAATGCTTACAAGTTCTTTTTCTGGAGCAATTCTTGCAAAGTGGTCTATGACTCTTTTGCTTGAAATAATGGTAATGTTATTAATTGTTGGGATTTTAGTATCCTTTAACTCAAAGAAAGCCCTAGCATAATAT
>NZ_CAMXYR010000089.1 GCF_947253225.1 uncultured Anaerococcus sp.
GGATGGTATAGTACAATATAAAAATCTCTTAAATGTTGATGAACACGAGTATTTTGTGTACTAATCTTGTACTTACTTCCTAGCTTGATGAATATATATGTATTAGGAAAAGATTTTAAAAGATAAGATATAGAACAATGTATAGTGGATATGTAATGTAAATATTAATTATGATTTATAGTTGACTAGTAATGTATTATAACTAAATAACTCATGATTTTCCAAAAATTTTAAGCCTCCACTTGTGGAGGCTTTCGTGTTAGTTAGTATTTTTCTTTTTGTAAAAAATTCCAGCAAGAATTATTAAAAGAACTGCTACTAGCAAGTACCTCAGGCTAGATTTTTGCTTAGAAGCTTGGTGAACATTTTTTATTTCGAAAATTTTATTAAATTGGGCGGGATTTGAAGGCATAATTATATCATTGTGTTTTATGGTGTATTCTTCTCCCTCTTTTACCTCTTGTGGGAATTTGTCCTTTGGAACTTGGTAGAGGTCTGTTGGATTTCCTTTTTTGTAGACATCTACACCCTCCTTGTTGACTTCTTTAACGATATAATTTTCTTCAAGAACTTTTTCTTCACTCGCATAGACCTTGCCAAAATTTGTAAGTCCTACTAAAACTAGGGCAAGGAGTAAAAGAATCTTTTTGATTTTCATAATTATCTCCTTTTTCTTTATTTTAACATGATCTTTGTTAAGTTTATATAAAAATAAAGACTAACAAATAAATATCTCAGAGTATAAATTATCCTCAGTTATTCAGAATATCAGGTTCTCGGAAAAGAAAGGATGCCCTTTGATAAGAATCTAACCCAGCTCAACTTTCAGCAATTGAATATTTAAAATTATGTCCTTAGTTACACCTAGATATCAGTGTTGACTTACTTCTATTTACAAGCTTTTTAAGTTTATAATTTAAACCTTCAATTTTTTATCATTGTTGTAGACTTCATCAATTATTGCAGAACCTAGGCATACTTCTCCTTGGTAGAAAACTGCTGCCTGACCAGGCGTTACTGCCTTGGTTTCATCATAGGTAACTTCCACCCTTCCAGCTCCAAGGATTTTGACATGAGCCTTTATGTCTTTTTGTCTGTACCTGAATTTGGCAGTACAAGAAAATTCTTCTGGAATTTCTTTATCACTTATTGTAGAAAACTCACTTGCGAAGAGTTTGTTGGAAAATAGAAGAGGATTATTCTTACCTTGGCATACTATAAGTTCATTTTTCTTTAAGTCCTTACCACAAACAAACCAAGCCTCTCCTTCTCCACCAATTCCAAGCCCCCTTCTTTGTCCAATAGTGTGAAACATAAGTCCATCGTGACTTCCTAAAATATTTCCCTCGGCATCTACAATTTTGCCTGGCTGAGCGGGTAGGTAATTTGAGAGAAATTCATTGAAGTCCCTCTCCCCTATAAAGCAAATACCAGTCGAATCCTTCTTGTCAGCTGTGGCAAGCTTATATTTATGAGCAAGATCTCTAACCTCTTTTTTCTCAATTTCTCCTACTGGAAATAGCACATCCTTGATTTGCTCTTGGGAAAGTTGGCTAAGAAAATATGTTTGATCCTTATTTGAATCGACACCCCTAAGCATTATTGTCTCATCACCTGACCTATCGACTCTCGCATAATGACCAGTTGCCACATAGTCAGCACCCAAGGACTTGGAAAAATCCAAGAAAGCCTTGAACTTAATCTCTTTGTTGCACATTATATCAGGGTTTGGAGTCCTTCCTTTCTTGTATTCATCCAAAAAGTAAGTGAAAACTCTATCATAATATTCTTTTTCAAAATTTATGGAATAATAGGGTATACCTATTTGATTACAAACTGCAACAGCATCTTCATAATCAACCTCTGCTGTGCAGACTCCGTCCTCATCTGTGTCATCCCAATTTTTCATGAAAATTCCAACAACATCATAGCCTTCTTCCTTGAGAAGAAGAGCTGCTACAGATGAATCAACTCCTCCACTTATTCCAACGACTACTCTCGTATCTTTTTTATCTTTCACGCTTTCACCCTTCCCAATACTTCCATAAGTTTGTCAATATCTTCTATCGTATTTGTATAACCAAAGGAAAACCTCACAGAATGAAGTGCCCTTTCCTCGTCATAAATATTTGTAAGCACCCTGCTTGGCTCGATAGCCCCCGCCCTACAAGCAGAACCTGCAGATGCACATATTCCATTCATATCCAAGTATGTAAGCAAAAAATCTGACTTAAAATCCTTAAAATAAACATTTACAATATGGTCTGATGACTTAGCCACGCTTCCGTTAATTTCATAGTTTATACTAACTTTAGCAAGCTCAGCTAGGAAATATTTTTTTAAGTCCTTAATTTTTTCTCTTTCTCCTAATATCTTATCGAAAGCCTCTGCCATAGAATAAGCCCCTAGGGTAAAGGAAGTACCAGCACGCCTATGCTTTTCCTGCTCTCCTCCTTTAATAAGAGACTTTAGCTTATTTCTTGTGTACAAGATACCAAATCCATTAATTCCGCCAACCTTATGACCAGAAAGAGAAAGTGAATCACAAAGAATCTCTTCCACATCTATATCAAGGTGCCCATAGGCTTGAACCCCATCAACATGGAAATGAATAGGCTTATCCTTGAGAAATTCTCCAATTTCCTTAACAGGCTCTATGGTAGAAAGTTCATTGTTTACAAACATAACTATGACAAGTTTGGTTCGGTCAGTTAAAGATTTTTTCAAGTCGTCTAAACTAATTCTCCCTTCCTCATCTGCCCTAAGGTAGGTAACTTTTTCTCCCTCTAAGGCATTCATTATGGAATCGTGTTCTATATTAGTTGAGATTATTTCTCCTCCCCTAAAGGAATTTATTACTGTATTGTTGGATTCACTTGCTCCTGATGTAAATATTATTTGGGACGGATCTGCCTTTATACTTCCTGCAAGCTTTCTTCTCGCTTGGTCTAAAATTTTTTTGGCATCCCTCCCATAGGCATGAGTTGAATCAGGATTTCCGTCAAATAAATCAGCATTTTCCAAAAAATTCTCTAAAATTTCTTTTCTTTTTATGCTAGTTGCTGCATAATCAAAATAAATCTTCTTCATTCATAAAATATACTTTTTTACCTAGGTTAATCAAGAAAAATAGCCATTCACAAAATACTTTTACCTATTCTCGCTAAATTTTTTATAGAATAAAATTACAGGTCCAAGGATATAGGCAAGTGTTAGTATTATAACATTAGTTGTAAGGAAAAAGTCTCCAATTTTCTTGACTACACTTTCATATGCAAAAGGAAGAGTTAATATAGCTAGGATAAAATAAACCGTAGGAATTATAGCAAGCCCCCTTAGAGGACTTACTTTAAAATACTCGCTCATTAGCAAATAATACGCCATGAAACAAAATGTTCCTAGTAAAATTTCTATTACATCAAAAAATCCAAATTTCTTTTTCATAAATTCCTCCATTTAATATCCTTAGTTTCATAATAAGCAACGAGGATGAAATAAATCATACTTATTAGATACAATTTTTTATCTATCCCTTCAATTATAAACTTATATCCAATAATTAAGCTCAAGGCTCTAAAGATAGACCAAAATCCTATATTATCTTTGAAAAATAAATGCAAGTCCCGTGCCACAAAAATTATTAATAGGCTCAAAAACACCATATTTTCCATTACTTTTCCTCCATAAGTTTAACAACTATGCTTGCCCTTGCTCCATTATCGTTAGTCAATACTAGGTTCATTCCCATTGTTTTTAGGTGGATATCAGCTAGATAAAGACCTAACCCATAACCCCTACCCCAAGTTCTGGCAGAGTTGTCCGTGTAAAATAAGTCTTTTGCATGACTGATTGCCTTGCTATCAAAGCCCTTTCCATCATCTGCAACTGTTATAGTTAGCTTGTTATTACTAGCATTAAGCTCCAACCAAAGCTTGTTCTCCTTGTAATTTAGGGCATTAGTAAGTAGCTGATTTAGAGATTTGGAGAATTTATTCCTATCAATTTCAATAAAATATCCTGAAAGAGGATAAGCCCCTTTTATAGGAATTTCCTCTTCCATCAAATCCTCAACCAATAATATTTCATTTCTAAGGCTAGTTATAAAGCTATCTATGGAGATTTTTTCTAGTTTTGGTTTTTCTATAAAACCAGCACTCACATCCATCAACTCTTCTATATACTTTTCTATCTTCTGGCTTTCACCCCTTATTTTCTCAATCCTAGTCCTATCTTTCTCATCAAAACTTCGTATTAATGATAAGTTTGTAGCAATTACCGTAAGAGGAGTTTTCATATCATGGCTTATGGCAGCAAGACTTGTATTAATAAACTTATTTCTTTCTAATATTTCTTGATTTTTTCTGGCTAAACTTCTGGAGATTTCTCTAAATTCACTTATTTCTATTTTTTCATCAAAGCTATCCTTTCTTATCCCTATCTCAAGCC
>NZ_CAMXYR010000090.1 GCF_947253225.1 uncultured Anaerococcus sp.
ATTTTACTCAGTGATTATTTAAGTTATCTTAAATCTATAAGAGGTTTGTCAAAAAATACTATCAAAGAGTATCAATACGACTTAAATTTATTAATTAGGTTTATGATAGTAAGGAAATTTTATCATGGTGATGAAAAAAAATTTGATGATAATTTTAATGAAGAATCAATCAATGAACTTGTTAGCCCAAGTTTTTTTCAAGATTTAACCTTGCAAGATTTCTACTCCTACTTAAGTTTCTTAGATAACGAAAAAAATGATTTGGCTTCAACAAGGTCAAGAAAAATATCTGCTATAAAATCATTCTATAAGTATCTCTATTCAGAAATTGAAGTTATTGATTCAAATATTAGCGAAAAGTTAACAAACCCTAAAATTAGTCAGAGACAACCTATCTACCTAACTCTAAATGAGACTGAAAAACTTCTTGAGATAATTAATAAGGAAAAAAATGAATTTTTGAGGTCAAGAGATCTAGCTATAATTTTTACTTTTCTAACTACAGGTATGAGACTTTCAGAACTTGTAAGTATAAATATTACAGATATAGTTAGTGATCATTTTAATATTATAGGAAAAGGAAATAAAGAAAGAACTATATATTTAACAGCAAATTGTTTAAGATTAATTGATAATTATATAGTCGTAAGATCCAAATACCTTAAAAAAAATGACGTTTATGCCTTATTTATTTCTACTAGAAAAAAACGAATTTCAAATCGTGCTGTTCAAAGTACGATAGATAAGTACTTATCAAAGGCTGGGTTTGATACATCAATTTATTCCACACACAAACTTAGACATACAGCTGCAACTTTAATGTATAAATATGGTAATGTTGATATTAGAGCCTTGAAAGATATTTTAGGTCACACAAATATATCTACTACCCAAATTTATACTCACCTTGATGATGATGATTTGAAAAATGCTGTAAGGAAGAACCCATTATCAAACATAGATATTTAATAAAAATGTCACTAGATAATATTTATCTAATGACATTTTTTTGTTATATGAAATTCTCTTTTTTAAATCTATCAAGTACTACTTTTAGGGCAAGTTTTCCATGATTATAGTTTAAGCCACCTTGCAAATACACCATGTAAGGGTCTCTAAGAGGTCCGTCTGCAGATAGTTCTGATGTCGCCCCTTCTACAAATCCACCAGCCGCCATTATAACAGGATCCTCATAACCTGGCATAGGAAATGCTTCTGGAACAAGATTAGAATCTACGCTACAGGTCTCCTGAATAGCCTTACAAAAGGTTTTTACTTTTTCAGGATCCCTTAGCATTATAGATTGGACTATATCCGATCTTGGATCTGTGACATTAGGGATAACTTTGTAACCTAGCTCATTAAATACATAAGAAAAAAGCAAGCCGGTTTTCATAGCTTCTTTCACTACATGAGGAGCAAAGTATAATCCTTCGCTGACAAGTCTATTTGTTCCGAAGCTTAGTCCCTCATCTTTGCCTATCCCTGGAGCTGTAAGATGGTTAGCACAATACTCTATAAGGTCTTTTTTACCACAGATGTAGCCACCTGTAATTGCTATTCCGCCACCTAAATTTTTTATGAGCGAACCAGCTAAAATATCTGCTCCAACTTCTAAAGGTTCTTCAGTTTCTGTAAATTCACCATAGCAATTATCTACAAATATAATAGCATTAGGGCTGAATTTTCTAACTTCTTCAATAGCCTTTTGGATTTCAGATATGGTAAAAGCTCTTCTTAAAGTGTAACCTGTTGACCTTTGAATGAGGACAAGCTTTGTTTCGCTATCCACAACTTTACCTATATTTTCATAATCAATTTGATTATTATTCAATTTAAGCTTATTATACCTAATACCTCTTTCGATTAGATTTCCCTTTTTACTGCCTACAAGTCCTATCACCTGTTGCATAGTATCGTATGGATCATCCGTAATAGCTACTAATTTATCACCAGCATTTAATAAGGCGAAGAGGACTATGGATAAGGCATGGGTCCCTGAAACTATGCTTGGTCTAACTAGAGCATCTTCAGCCCTAAATATATCCGCAAATATAGATTCGATTTTATCTCTGCCATATTCAGCATAACCATAGCCTGTAGCTTGCGTAAAATCAGTTGTTTGAAGATCTGCTTTTTTGAAAGCAGACAAAACTTTCATTTGGTTATACTCTGAAATTTCATCAATTTCCTTAAATTTATCAGATAGTTTATCTTCGACTTCCTTTATTTTATAAGAGAAATCATTATCTATCTTATAGTTAATATAAATATCTTTATATATCATAAACTCCCTTTATTACATCTAAAATGATATTACTTGCATCATCCTTACTTATATTATCTAAAAGTATCTCATGTCCAAATCCAAAATTTAAATATTTCTTCATCCAAGTTATTTGCCTTTTAGCATACCTTCTCGTATTTCTTTGAATTAATTTTATTAAGTCCTCTTTACCTATTTTCCCATCAATATACATAAGAACCTCTTTGTAGCCAATTGCTGCCATAGATTGAGAATTTTCATCCAGATTGTACGAGTCGACAAGAGATTTAACTTCATCTATTAATCCATTTTCTATCATCGAAATAACTCGATTATTAATTGTATGATAAAGTGTATCTCTGTTTTTATAGTTTAAAAAGAAAACTAATGGTTCTATTTCTTTATTAAGTTTTCGTTCTCCAGTACGCATTTTTGATGGAACTTCTCCGCTTACATAGTATATTTCTAAAGCTCTTATAATTCTATTAACTTCATTAGGATGGTATCTTTCAGCACTTACGGGGTCAATTCTGATTAATTTGTCATACAAGTAATCCTTGCCTTTTGTATTAGCAAGCTCTATCATTTCGTTTCTATATGCTTGATTTTTCTTTACCTGACCATAATTCATTTCAAAAAGCAATGAATCAATATAAAATCCTGTTCCTCCAGCTACAATTGGTATACTATCATCATCATTTAACTTTTTAACAATATCTCTTGCTTGAATAGAGAAATCTTCAACAGAAAAATTTTCATTTGGGTTTACAAGATCTATCATAAAATGATCAATCTCAAAAATATCTTCTGTTTTATTAGTTCCTATATTCATGTATCTATAAACTTGCTGACTATCAGCAGAAATCACAGATGTATCTAGGTATTTAGCCAGATTTATAGCTATATCACTTTTTCCACTCGCTGTAGGACCAGTTATCACTACCAATCTATCTTTCAAAATATCTCTCCAACTCTCTTTCGCTAATTTTTACTAAAGTTGCCTTTCCATCAAAAGTTTTGTAAGGATTGTTCATCTTAGATAACTCTTCAATATACGATAAGGCTTCCTTCTCCCCTATCCCATCCCCTTTTCTAAAGGCTAAAGATAAATTCAATCTTTTAAGTTTTCCATATAAGTAATCTATATCTTTTTCATAATCAATATCTATAAGATTATAGAAAAAATCGAAGTTTTCTGGTAATTCAAAAATAAAAGGAACCGACCTTATCACAACTAAATCATCTCCTATTAGCTCAACATCAAAACCTAAATTTTTAATGGATTCTTCCTTTTCTTTAAACTTATCTATATCTATTTTACTTAGATTTAATATCTGTGGTTTTAAAAGCAGTTGGGTATCAATTTTTTTATTAATAAACTGGTCAAAGAATTTTGTTAAATTTACTTTCTCAGATGCTCTCCTATGGTCAAGTATATAAAGCTCATCTTTCATCTGGAAGATTGAGTACCTTGCAAATATAGAACATTTATAACTTAAATGCTTAAATTCTTCGATAAAGTTTTGTTCTACAAAGGCGGTATTAGCATTTGATTTATCATTTTTTATAGAACTATCCTTATCAACCTCATTCGAAAAATCAAATACGTTATTGTCAATATCAAAAAAGTCAGGTTCACCCCCACTAATAGGGCTGGATTTGGCCTCATATAGTCTTTCATCTTCATCTTCTTTAAAAAAATTGGATACCATATTGTATTTATTAAGTAAATCTGTGTAATCAGAAAAATCCAGAAGTTCACAATTTGATTTTTCACCTTTTGACACTTCATTAGGATTTAGTCTAGAATTTACTTTTTGATAAATTGCCTTATCAATAATATCTATTAAACTATCTTCATAAATAAATTTAATAACTTTCTTATTAGGATGTATATTAACATCAAGATTTTTAGGATTAGTTTCTATATTGATAAAAAATGCTGGAAACCTTCCACTAGGTATATTATTCCTATAAGCCTGTCTCTTATACACATCTGACGCTGCCGACGACCTAACACAGGTGT
>NZ_CAMXYR010000091.1 GCF_947253225.1 uncultured Anaerococcus sp.
GTCTTGTATCAATATTAAATAAATCTTTAATAACATTAAGTTTATCAATTATAGTCTTGTTTGGCTTTTCAAAACTTGATATAGTTGATATGTCCTCTGTTAACTCGACATTTTCTTTACTGGCTCTAATTGAAAAGGCTCTTGATGCTACTTGATTGAATGCATCAACAGGTTCAATATCTCCTAGTTCTATGACATCTTCAAGAAAATCGTCTAAATTTTCTAGTCGAGAGGTCATATTAACTAAGTTCATTTTTTCAACTGCCATAATTACCTCACAATTACTAGTTCATATCTTTCAGAAAGAGTAAAGCTATCATCAACCTCCAGGATACTTACTAAATTTTTAATATTCATATGAATAATACTCATAGCCGATATAACGTAAAGAATATCAGATTGTCCACTAATTATTTCATTTTTGAACATCTTCATTTTCTTTCTTTTGATTTGTATATAAGAATCTATTTGTCCAAGGAAAAGATCCTTGTATTTAGAAGTAGCTATGTAGCCTAAAAATTCATCCATAGGAAGATTGGAAATATATTTTAACTTATCAGCATTAAAACCTCTACCTCCTTCAATCAAATAGTTAAATATTTCATTATCATTCAGATTGAAGAATTTTTTAAGTCTATAAAGCATTTCTAAGTTAGACAAATTAATCAATTCACCTACAAAATTTTCTATCAAGACTTTCTCTTTCGACTTAAATTTCTTAGCTATTTTAAGAAGATTTCTATAATAAAATTTCATCAAAGCATTGCTAGATAAAAATATTAAGGAGGACTTATCCATATTTTCATTTATAAATGGCAAGAGGGTACGATAGTACTTACTCGTATTCAGTCCTTCTATAAATTCATCTAAGGTCATACCAATGTCTATTTTGACGTCCTTAGAAAATGGATTTTGCACTAAGTTCAATAAATTTTTCTCTAAAGTATTGTTAGTAATACATTGAATGCATTCTTGTATAAGAAATATTTCATATATACTGAAATACTCATCAAAGAACTCACTTTCAATACCTTTTAGGAAAAAATTTAAACTTTTTAATTCCTCATAAAAATGCTTAAACAAAGCAGATTCTATACTTTTTTTGCTTGTAGCTTCAGCTAGAAAATTGTACTTTGATTTTAGCATATCTATTTTAATATCTAAGTTGCCCTCATGAATCAACTCATTGTAGAAACTATCCGTGGGTAGCTTTCCCATCTTTGCTTTCGCTTTTACAGTTACATCTCTCATAAGAACCTCTTTCTTTTGATACTTATATATTGTATCACTTGTAAATTCCTATTAAAACAATAAACAATATTCTATATGAATTATTGATATTCTAAGTTTTATAAAAACTTTTTCATAATATTATTTTGTAAAATTTTATTCATGTCCTATTACACTATTGCTTAATCTATCAATTCTCCTGAAATTGTAAACGATGTATTATCTGTAATTTTTACCTTAACAAATTCTCCAATCAAATTTTTACTAGCCTTAACATGGACAAGTTTGAAAGTATCTGTTCTTCCTGTCATTATCTCGGGATTGTTTTTACTTTCAGATTCAAGCAAAACTTCAACAACTTTACCTATATATTCCTCATTTTTTTTATAAAACACAGGATAAATTGTGTCTAATAATCTATCAAACCTATCTTGAACTATTTTATCATCTATTGGAGTTAATTTTGCTGCCCTCGTCTTAGGTCTTGGAGAATATTTAAAGGTATAAGCAGAATCATAGCCGATTTCCTTACATACCTTTATAGTTTCTTGGAAATCTTCTTCTGTTTCTGTCGGATATCCAACTATAATATCAGTTGAAATCGCAATATCTGGTATTTCTTCTCTTAATTTTTTTGCTCTTTCCAGGTATTTTTCTTGGTCATACTTTCTGTTCATATCTTTTAAAACTCTGCTTGATCCTGACTGAAGTGGTAAGTGGAAGTACTTACAAATATTATCATTATTTTTTATAACTTCTATCAGTTCATCTGAAAGATCCTTAGGGTGGCTTGTAGTAAATCTCAATCTTTTAAGCCCTGAAACTTTACTAACCTTATCCAATAGTTCTGGAAAAGTCATATCAAAATCAGCTTTATTCCCATAAGAATTTACGTTCTGACCCAAAAGTGTTATTTCCTTATAGCCTTGGCTAACCAAATGCTCAACTTCGGAAATAATTGCAGAAGGTCTTCTCGACTCTTCCCTACCTCTTGATTCAGGAACTATACAATATGAGCAAAAATTGTCACATCCAGTCATTATATTGACATAGGCTTGAAATTTATTTGGTGTGTTATATTCAACAAAGTCATCTTTAACATTATCAGTTGATATATCAATTACCCTTTCATTAGTTTCAAGATATCTAAAAATCAAATCTGGCAATGAATTTATATTTTTTGTTCCAAAGATAAGGTCGACTTCCTTATGCTTATCAATTATTACCTGTCTAGCTGTTGATGTTTGCATCATACATCCAGACACAGCTATTATCTTATCTGGATTTTGGAGCTTTAGTTTCTTTAAAGAAGATACCTGACCATATAATTTAAGTTCAGCATTTTCCCTTACCAAACAAGTATTAAATAATATAAAATCTGCTTCATTCCTATTTTCAGTCTTAGTGTAACCCAAATCTTCCAAGATATAAGATATTCTTTCCGAATCATGTTCATTCATTTGACATCCAAAGGTTGTTATGTTGTACCTTTTACCTGCAAAATAGTCTTTATATTTTTCTCGTATATTCATATTAGTCCTCTCATAGAAAAAGGAGATGACTTTACTCATCTCCTCTTAGTTTTCTAAGAATGTGTTCTATTCTTCTTCGCCTTCAAGTAGACCTTCGTTTCCTTGTGCAGATAGTGCTTGTTCTAGGAGGTTGCCTAGGTTGTTGTTCAAGTCATCATCACCGAAGTTTGTTGTAGTTTCCCTTTCAGGTCTTCTTCTAGGTCTATCATTGTTAGTTCTAGCAGGTCTTTTTGCTTTTCTTTCAGGTCTTTCTGGAGCTTCTTTAAGAGCCTTAATACTTAGACCAACTTTTTCTTCATCTTTGTCAAGACTGATAATCTTAACTTCGATTTCATCTCCTACTGTCAACTCATCAGATGGTTTTTCAACATGATCCCAAGAAATTTCTGATACGTGAACCAATCCTTCAACCCCTTCAGCCACTTCAACAAATGCACCAAAGTCTAATAGATTAACAACCTTACCAGTTACTGTATCTCCAACTTGGTGAGCATTTGCGAATGCTTCAAATGGCTTTTCAAGTAATTGTTTACGTCCAAGAGAAATTCTATTCTTTTCCTTATTAAGCTTTAAGATTTTAACTTCAACTTCATCGCCTACGCTTAGAACATCAGAAGGATGCTCTACTCTGCTCCAAGCAATGTCAGATACATGTAGTAGTCCGTCAAGACCATTAACTTCTACGAATGCTCCAAAGTCTGTAAGCCTAGCTACCTTACCAGTAATAACTTGACCTTCCTCAAGTTCATCCCATAGTTCGTCTAGCTTTCCTTCAACAACATCTTTTCTAGAAAGAACTAATCTATTCTTCCTCTCATCAATGCTTACTATTTTAAGATCCCATTCTTCACCAACGAATTTTTTGAAGTTCTTAACAAAATATGTTGCAATTTGACTAGCTGGAACAAAACCATTAACTCCGCCAACATTAACTGTTAATCCGCCTTTATTAAATCCTGTAACTTCACCATGAACGAGTTCGTCATTTTCAGCTTTCTTTGCCAAATCTGTCCAAACTTTCATACCTTCTACTCTTCTTGTAGAAAGAGCGACATTTCCCTCTCCATCGTCAAGTTTAATAACATATACGTCTATTTCGTCACCAATGTTGAAACTGTTTTTTGGATCTTTTCTTTCTTCTTCTGTCATTTCATCTAGTTTGATAATTCCATCAGCACGGAATTGAATATCAACGAAAACTTCATCGTCTTTAACATCAATTACTGTACCTTTTACGATTTCCTTAGGGTAAACCTTCTTTAAACTATCCTCTAGACTGTTCATAAATTCTTCTTTTGTGAATTCATCC
>NZ_CAMXYR010000092.1 GCF_947253225.1 uncultured Anaerococcus sp.
ATGAGCGCAATAGTCTCGTGGGCTCGGAGATGTGTATAAGAGACAGGAATTAAAGGTAGATGTTACTGCTGATTTTGCAGAATTCCCTGTTGATAAAATAGTAGATTTGATACTATTCCAAATATTAGATACTAATGACCTAATTCCATTTAAAACTCCAGATATGAAGGACTTGATAGCATTCCAAACATTCATCACTATAGATTTAACAGCATTTAAAACGGTTTGAATTACTACTTTTATATTGTTCCAGGATGTAGATATAAATGTTCCAATAGCTGTAATTACAGTGGTTAAGAAACTTTTTATCCCATTCCAAATGGTCTCTGCTTTTACCTTTATAGCATCAAGAACTGTTGAAATTAAAGTCTTAATACCTTCCCAAGTAGTCCTAATGAATTGTCCAACTGCTGTAAATACTTCTGTGGTTTTAGTTGAGATAGCTGTCCATATATTGGTAAAAGTAGTTTGAATTCCTGTCCAGAGGCTTGTAAAGAATTCTCCTAAACTTTGCCATAGACTCTTGGCTCCCTCAATAAAGGTATTCCAAGATTCAGTTAGAAAAGTTGTTATAGATGTCCAGATAGTATTCCATCCTTCAGAAAGTCCATTCCACAGGTTGGCAAAGAAGTCCTTGATGCCTTTCCAAGTAGTCTTAACACCTTCAATAAATCCAGCCCAAAATTCTGATAGAAAACTTGTAATATCAGTCCAAGTGCTTGTCCAAGATTCTGATATTCCTTGCCAGAGGTTTACGAAGAATTCTTTTATTCCATTCCAAATAACTACTGTTGATTCTTTTATTGTTTCCCAAATAGAGATAAGACCTTCTCTAAACCAGTCACATTTCTTCCATAAAAGAACAAGTCCAGCTATTACTGCACCAATAGCAATAGGAACAATACCTATGGCTGATACTACTGCAGTGATTGCTGGTATAAGTGTACCTGTAAAGATTCCAACTATCTTAGTTATTCCTCCTACTATTAGAGGCCCTTTGGTCATAATAGTACCTATTGACCATATAAGTTTTCCTACAATCATTAGTACAGGACCAAGAGCAGCTATAAAAAGACCGATACCTGCAATAATACCTTTTACTGGTCCTGGAAGTGCATTAAGTCCATTTACCAGTTTTGTTAATATATCTACTGCTTTTCTAACAGCAGGCATTAAAAGTTCTCCAAAGGATATGGCTAATTCTTCTAAGGCAGATTGTAAAATCTTTAATTGACCAGCTAGGTTATCCTGCATAGTAGCAGCCATTTTTTCTGCTGTTCCATCTGCATTATAGATGGCATCACTCAAACTATTGTAGTCTTTCTCACTGGCATTTATGATTGCCAACATTCCAGACATGGCATTTTTACCAAATATCATGGATGCTGCTTGTGCTTTTTGAGTTCCATCTAAATTGGCAAAGGCAACTCTAAAGGTGCTTAGAGTTTCATCAAGTGAAAGGCCCTGTACATCTTCAATAGATAATCCCAACATGGACATTCCATTAATAACTTCTTTAGTTGGTGATGCGAGTCTTGTTAGTCCAGACCTTAAAGCTGTCCCTGCTTGTGAGCCTTTTATTCCTGCGTTAGCCATTAAACCTATAGCTACTGCTGTATCTTCAACTGAATAGCCAAGTGTCCCAGCAATAGGTGCAGCATATTTGAAGGTTTCACCCATTAATGAAACATTGGTATTGGCATTAGATGATGCAGCAGCAAGAACATCAGCAAAGTGAGAAGAATCTTCTGCTTTTAAACCAAAGGCTGTAAGGGCATCTGTTACGATATCTGAAGTAGTAGCTAAGTCCTCACCACTAGCTGCAGCAAGGTTCATGACTCCTTCAATACCACTAATCATATCTTTACTTTTCCAACCAGCCATAGCCATGTAGTTCATAGCCTCTGCCGCTTCAGATGCTGAGAACTTTGTTTTGGCTCCCATTTCACGAGCCTTTTCCCTTAGGGCATCAAAGTCGGACCCTGTTGCACCAGATACTGCTTTTACCTTTGACATACCAGAATCAAAATCTGATGCAGTCTTTACAGCTGCTACTCCAAGACCTGCTACTGCAAGAGATACTGGCATCATTTTTCTTCCTACGTTTTCTATATTTTGCCCTGTGTTTTGCCATTTTTCCCCAGTAATAGCTATGTTTTGCAGGGTTTGATTAGTGGTTGCCCCTTGTCTTTCTAGAGACTTTAGGGCTTGTTCTGTTTCAATAATCTCTCGTTTAAGGGCATCATATTGTTCTTGGGAGATTTTACCTTCTGCAAGAGCCTGTTCAGATTGCTTCTGTGCTTCTTTCAAAGAAGTTAATTTATTTTTTGTTTCTTCTAAGGTCTGACCTAATAACTTGTGCTTTTGTGAGATAAGTTCAGTATTTCCTGGGTCAAGTTTAAGAAGTTTATTAACATCACGTAATTCTGACTGAGTATGTTTTATTTCTGTATTTACAGATTTAAGTGCGTCTTGAAGTTTGGTAGTATCTCCACCAATCTCAACAGTTATCCCTTTTATTCTATTTGCCAATATCTCACCTCCTCATTAAAAATAAGCATAATAAAAGCACCTACCATTTTTTGGTAGATGCTTAATTCAATCTCATAGTTATTTTAGCCACAACAATATCCTATATCGCAGGCAATATCTGCTACAGGCTCTTCATTAAAGTGGGCTAAGGAAATTTCAATACTATAGAGTTCAATTGTGTGATCAGCAAACTCAGAAGAATATTTCCAAGGACATAACATCAACCATCTTTTTATATCAGACCTGTATTCTTCTAGAGATTGTCCCTTTTTGAAAACTTCACTGCTTACATCTAAAAACTCTAACTCTTCTTTACTTAATTCATTATCTCTCACTACCAAGCTCCTTATAGATTAATATTTCTATTTGATTTAACTATACCATTAACCTATTTAATTAGAACCTGTCAAAGTCCTCCTGAGTAGCTACTTCTTTGTATTTATAGTCGTCATTATTCTTTTCTGTGAACATATCATTTACAAGTCCAATTGTTAGTAGAGATAAATCAGAAACAGAAAGACCAAGTTCCACTGCCCTCAATAGGAATAAGGGTGTGGTCATTGGTCTTTCTGTTGGTCTTACTTTTTTTTAGGAATTTCTTCCGACTTTATGTTAAGTCCCCATAACTCAATTAACTGAGGTAGAATTTGGTAAATTGAAAAAGTTGAGAAATTATCTAACCATTCTTCTGGACTATCAGGAATAGATTTGTCTCCATGCTTTGCCATTACATAGGCTATATTTTCAAATAACTCAAGTGAACCAATATCAAGATTAGATTTATCTTTATCGTTTTTCTTCATGGACATTTCTAGTTCCATCAAGTCTTTGAAAATATCCCTTCCAAATTTCAGCCTATATATTCTAGGAATAGCTGCAGATGCACGAAATATAACATCTTTCCCATCAATTTTTATGGTTTTTGTTAATGCCATTATCTACTACCTCCTGTTGTCCTTGCTGTAGAAGATGAAGTTTCTATTGGTAGATAAACTGATTTATACCAGCCATCATAAGTTTCCTTAGTTGTCTCATCACTTGTTCTAGCCTTTACATTACCATTTGGAAGTGGTCTTGCTTGGATAGATAAGGTTTCTGGTTGAACTTCTCTTGACTCCTAGTTGGTTTCTCCTTCGAGAGTAGGTCTTGCTGCTGAACAATTATACATGACGTGACGGATTTTCTTTTGGTCACCATCAAACTCAAATAGAAGTGCAAAGTTTGCAGTCTCAGAATTTGAGGATTCAATTAAAACTTTATTAGAATCTGATTTTTCCATCAAAACATCAGTTCTAAAGGATTCAGGAATTAAAGCAATTTCTAAATCTCCGTCATAGCCCATATTGTTTGAAATAGTGTAGTATTCAATTCCATCAGCATAAAAGCTTTCTGGCTCACCATTTGGATCTAATGAAATTGAAACAGCACCAGGCATTGGCACTGGTGTCTTATATTTAATAACGCCCTCTTCGGATTTATCAAAGAGAGCGTAGTGTACGTTACAAATATTAAATTTAACTTTATTGGCC
>NZ_CAMXYR010000093.1 GCF_947253225.1 uncultured Anaerococcus sp.
CAATTTTTCAGTATTGATATTACTTGCTAGAATAAGATAATCGAGATTTTCTGCAAAATCAAGGGAATCCTCAATGATATCAATTATTGTATTAGCTCCCATTCCAGCAATTATTGCTACTTGATTTTCTTTTTTTTCTATCCCCTTAAAGCCATCAGTAACTCTTGTCGAAATAATCGTACTTAATTCATCAGTTAGAGCCGTCCTTAGTTTTTCCAGAGACTTCTCCGATATATCTGTTGCTAGAATATTCTTACTTATGCCATTTTTTGCTAAATATAAAGGAACTAATCCATGATCAGTTCCTATATCTATAATATTTTTATTTTCATCTATTAGATTAATAATATCTAGTAATCTTTTTTTATCATCCATTATAAAAAATCTTTCAATAATTCACTCTTGTTTGGAGATTTTAGCTTTCTTAGTGCCTTGGCCTCAATCTGTCTAATCCTCTCCCTAGTTACATCAAATTCCTTGCCTACTTCTTCTAATGTCCTTGGTGTTCCGTCAATTAGGCCAAATCTCAATTGGAGAACACGCTTCTCCCTTGCTCCAAGGCAAGACAATACGTCATTCAACTGCTCACGGAGCATGGTGTAGTTAGCTGCCTCTCCTGGGTCAATAGCAGTATCATCCTCAATAAAGTCTCCCAAGTGGCTATCATCCTCTTCACCAATTGGCGTTTCAAGGGAAACTGGTTCTTGAGAAATCTTTCTAATTTCTTGAACCTTATCTACTTCTATGCCCATTTGTTCAGCGATTTCTTCATTTGAAGGATCTCTTCCCAAATCTTGGACAAGTTGCCTTTGGATTCTTACAAGTTTATTAATAGTTTCGACCATATGAACTGGTATTCTTATAGTCCTTGCTTGGTCAGCTATTGCACGAGTTATAGCTTGCCTAATCCACCAGGTTGCATAGGTTGAAAATTTAAAACCCCTGTTGTAGTCATACTTATCGACTGCCTTCATTAGCCCCATATTACCTTCTTGGATGAGGTCAAGAAAACTCATTCCACGCCCCACATATTTTTTTGCAATTGATACAACAAGTCTTAGGTTGGTTTCTGCGAGTTTTTGCTTAGCTCTTTTAGAATTTAGAACTGCTCTCTTTAACTCAATCCTATCCACATCATCAAGATCAGAATCATTGATTATCTTGTAAGCCAAATCTCTTAATTCAATAGCTACATCTATCCCTGCTAAATCACCGCTAGAAAGTTTTATGTTGTTTGCTATTTTTTTAGCCATCTCACTCGTATTTATAAAATCATCAAGAATCATCCTATCGTTAGTCTTAATTTGCTCTCTGTTAGCAGCTTTAGCAAGAATATCATTGAATGACAAATAAACAAGATTGACAATCTCATCAGATTCTGTGATATTTAACATGTGGTCAAAGGAGTCAAAAAGGTCACACAAGGAATTGGCCTTGCTTTTATCCAAATCATTTTCTGATACAGAATTTTCAGCAATATTACAAATCATAACCTTTGTTCTTAACTCTTCTAGGCTTTCCTTATCGAGATCTTCTTCCATTATTTGTTTGAAAAGATCTCCCATATTAAGTAAGCCTAGGATTTCTTCCCTAGTATTAGAATCAAGTTCACCACTCAACTCTAGTTTAGAATTTGCTACTTTTAAAATCTTCGCAAGATCTCCAAAGAAAATATCATTAGCAAGCTTGGTCTTGTTTTGCTTGTTAAAATTAGCCCCACTTAGTTTTTTCCTAGCAATTTCTCCAACTTCCATCCTACGAGCTAGAATTATCTCCTCAGTCGCAGTCAAAAGACTCACCTTACCAATTTCTTTAAGATACATTTTGACAGGGTCATCAACCTTGACCCCAGCCATTATATCAACGTCTTTGCTTAGGTCATCTTCAATTGCTTCTTCTTCAATATCTTCTTGCAAATCATCTTCATCATCAGCTAAGTCATCATCCAAATCTTCGTTTGCCGTTTCTTCATCTTCAAGAACAGTCTCAGATTTTTCTACAATTTCTATACCCAAGCTCAAAATCTGATTTATAACAAACTTCTTGCTCTCATCTTCCATTTCCTTGAAATTTTCAAATGTGTAAATCTGCGAATAAGTAATCAATCCATCTTGAGCCTCGCTGATTGATTGAAATTCTTCTAAAATTTCCTTTAAAACATCATCATCGAGCAATTTATTGTCATCGCCAGTCATTAATACTCCCCTTACTTACAAAGACTATCTATTCCTTAGTTTTTTCAGTTCTCTTTTCCTATTAAAAAGGATAATCTTCTCCTTCAATTCTTCTGCTAGAATAGGATTAGCATTATCTCTTATATAATCCAGAATGAACTTATAGTCTTTATCTTCCAGATCAAACTTACTAACATCCTTTTCTTTCAAAAAAGTTTTGACATTATTTATCTTTTCATTTTCAATAGCCTTATCAAAAAATTCCCTATCTTTTTCATAATCAGACCTCTGGTTAAAAAATAACCTCAAAACTTCTAACTCATTTATATTAAAGTCGATTTTTTCATCTTCAACTATTATCGGTTTCTTACTATTAAACTTACCCCTATTAACTACTTTATAGTCAGTAACTTCATTATACCTTGAAATAGCTTGTTTTAAAGTACTTTTATCTATTTCAAAAAGCTTTGATACATTGTTTATAAAAACTTCTCTAGTCAATTCTTGTTTAATTGAAGCAAGAAAACCAACAAATAAATTTAGGGTATCTAATCTTTCACTAGGACTTGCCTTGGTATATTGATCTAAGATTTTCTCGTACTTATAATTATATGAATCGTTGGCTGTTTTTATCTTTTCCTCAAAGGCTTCTCTACCCCTACTTCTTATAAAATCATCTGGATCATTTCCTTGGTCAAGAACGATCACACTAGGATTTACATCAATTTCATGAAAAATTCTTATAGCCTTTTCTGTAGCCTTAATCCCTGCCCCATCTTGGTCATAACAAATATATATATCATCTGAATACCTCTTAATGAGTTTTGCCTGATCGGGTGTAAGTGCTGTGCCAAGTGATGCTACTGCTATATCAATACCATGATTATTAAGAGCTATAACATCCATATATCCTTCTACCAAAATAATCTCTTTTCTTTTTTGTTTCTTGTAGATATTAAGACCATAAAGGTTGTACCTTTTTTTAAAAACACTAGACTCAGGTGAGTTTAAATATTTGGGCATCTGACCAGATATAGCCCTTCCTCCAAAACCTATAACCCTACCAAAATGATTGATAATAGGAAATATTATCCTATCCCTATACTTATCATAATAATTTCCCTTGGAGGATTTTTTGATAAGACCTAAGTCCTCTAAATCTTCTTCCGAATAATTTTTAGCCTTAATATAATCATATAAATCATTCCAAGAATCCTTAGCAAAACCAAGCATAAAGGTATTTACAATTTTGCTAGATAGACCTCTATTTTTTAAATAAGCTTGGGCTTTTCTATCGGTAAGAAGATTTTTGTAATAAAACATCATGATATCTTTATTAATCTCATAAAGTTGATTGTTTTTTTTATTTATTTCAGGATCTTCTGTATAATCTATGCTAATGCCAGCCTTGTTTGCCAAAAATTTAAGACTTTCTGGGTAATTCAAGCCTTCCTTTTGCATTATAAAAGAAACAACATCTCCTCCCGCTCCACAACCGAAGCAGTGAAATAATTGTTTCTTCTCATCTACTGTAAAAGATGGCGTTTTCTCGTTATGAAAAGGGCAAAGCCCCTTGAAGGATGAACCAGCTCTTTTTAAATCGACATATTCCCCTATAATATCAACTATATTTGAGCTCTGAACTATTTGATTTATCTTATCTTCAGAAATTAAACTCATAAAATCACCTATATGAATTATACTAATCTTACCTTTGTTTTCAATTGAATGAATTTATATTCTGTCTCTTATACACATCTGACGCTGCCGACGACCTAACACAGGTG
>NZ_CAMXYR010000094.1 GCF_947253225.1 uncultured Anaerococcus sp.
ATATAAAGATACCCCTTGATGCTCCAATTGATGCATTAAAAAAAGAAATAGAAAAAACTATAAATAAGAAAATAGATTCATATAAAATATATAAAAAATCTATAGATGCTAGAAAAGGCATTTATTTTGTCTACCAAGTTTTGATAGATACAGATGTAAGCCCCAAAATCTTCAAAAAACTAAAGCATAATATTTGTGAATATGAAGAAGAGAATTTAGTTTTCGCTAATACCAACAAGGTTAATTCAGCAATCATAGTTGGTGCAGGACCTTCTGGTTTGCTAGCTTCTTATGCCTTGGCCAAGGTTGGTGTAAAGGTAGATATTATTGAGCAAGGTCAAAGAGTTGAAGATCGAATAAAAACAATAGATGACTTCATAGAAGGTGGCAAATTAAATCCAAGCTCTAATATCCAATTTGGTGAAGGTGGAGCTGGTACATTCTCTGACGGGAAATTGACCTCTAGGTCAAAAGATAAAAGGCAAGCTTATATATTCAAACTTCTTGTTGAAAATGGTGCTCCACAAGATATCTTATATGACCACCTACCTCATGTAGGTACTGATATCTTGAGGGAAGTTATTGTTAATATTAGAAAAAATATTGAAAGCTTAGGTGGAAGCTTCCATTTCGAAGAGAAGTTTGTCGATCTTTCTATAGAAAATAATAAAGTCGTTGAATTAATTACTGACAGAGCTAAATACAGGGCGGATGAATATATCTTAGCCCTTGGAAACTCAGCAAGGGATACCTTCATTATGCTAGATAAGTATATAGAAATCAGTCAAAAGCCATTCGCAGTAGGTTTTAGAATTGAGCACTTGCAGGAAGATATTAACTTTAGCCAATACAAGGTTAAAGACGGGAGACTTCCTCAAGCTAGCTATCAACTAAACTATACCAATAAGGAAAAAAGAACATCGGTTTATAGTTTTTGTATGTGTCCAGGTGGTTTTGTTGTAAATGGTTCAAGCGAAAACGATAAGCTTTGCGTTAATGGAATGAGCTATCACGATAGGGCAAATACCAATGCAAATTCTGCAATAGTCTGTACAATTTCTAGTGATATCCTTGGAGAAGGAAAGCTAGCAGGAATTTATTTTCAAAGAGAAATTGAAAGAAAAGCCTATATTTTAGGAGGTTTAGACAATAAAGCCCCTGTTCAAAGACTGGGCGACTATTTGGAAAATAAAAAAAGTGAAACTCTAGGAAAAATAAAACCAAGCATTCAAACAGGATACACACTTTGCAACCTAAATGAAATATATCCAGAAAAAATAAATGAAGCTATAAGGGAAGCTCTCCTAGTTTTCGGAAAAAAATTAAAGGGATTTGATAATCCTGATGCAATTCTTACTGGAGTTGAAACTAGAACATCCTCTCCTGTACGAATTGAAAGAGACAACTATGCAACTAAGTACAAAAATTTAAGACCAATTGGCGAAGGAGCTGGCTTTGCTGGTGGGATAATTTCTTCTGCCCTTGATGGATTGAAATGTGCTATTGAAATCTTAGAAGGTTAAGGGCTTGATTTTCATAAAAATTGATGGATAATATAAGTAGTATTTGGCAGTTGTCTGATGGCGACTGCCTTTTTTATTTAAGAAAACATAAAGAAAAGGAAACACAAATTAATTAATGGAATTTAAAGAATTAAATATATCAACTGAAATCGTAAAAGCTGTAACTGACATGGGATTTGTTAATCCATCTCCTATACAAGAGAAAACCATACCTCCCCTCCTTGAAGGAAGAGATTTGATCGGTCAAGCTCAAACTGGAACTGGAAAAACTGCAGCATTTTCAATACCTCTTATAGAAAAGGTAGAAGTAAATGGCTTAACTCAGGCTCTTATCCTATGCCCAACAAGAGAGCTTTGTATGCAAGTAAGCAATGAAATAAAGAAGTTATCTAAATACAAAAAAGATATTAAAATATTATCAGTTTATGGCGGAACACAAATCGTTAAACAAATAAAGTCTCTAAAAAAGGGAGTTGAGATTGTCGTAGGAACTCCTGGCAGACTTATGGATCTTATGAGAAGAAGAGTTCTAAAGCTTAGTGATTTGAAAATAGTTGTTTTAGATGAGGCTGATGAGATGTTTGATATGGGCTTTAGGGATGACATGAAATTCATCCTTGATGCAACAAATATGGATAGGCAAACCTGTTTTTTCTCTGCAACAATGGGCAAAGAAATTGTAGAATTTTCAAAAATTTACCAAAATAATCCTATATCCATAAAAATCAAGGCAGAGGAAGTTACTGTTACAAGAATAGAGCAATATTATATAAAGCTAAAGGAAGCCAATAAGCAAGAGGCTCTAACTAGACTTTTAGAAATTCACAAGCCAAAACTTGCCATAGTCTTTTGTAATACAAAAAGAAAGGTTGACAACCTAGTTGAATCCTTAAGCAAAAAAGGATATCTAGTTGATGGACTTCATGGAGATCTCAAGCAATCTCAAAGAGATCAGGTTATGAAAAAATTCAGGAATACCACTATTGATATTTTGATAGCAACAGATGTTGCTGCTCGTGGTTTGGATGTTGATAATGTCGACCTTGTCTTTAACTACGACCTACCTCAACTTGATGAATATTATGTTCACAGGATAGGTAGAACCGCAAGAGCTGGCAAAAGTGGTATAAGCTATTCGTTCGTGGCAGGAAGAGATAGTGAGAGACTTAGGGCAATTGAAAGATACACCAAGGCTGATATAAAGGAAACCGAAATTCCTAGCCTTGCCCAAATAGATAGACACTCAGAAATTTCCATAATTGAAGATTTGACTTGCAAGCTAGAAAACTTTACTGGATCTGATAAAGAAAAAAATATACTAATAAGACTTATGGAAAAAGGATACGATCCATTTACAATTGCTCAAGTACTCCTTAGCGAAAAATTATCCCAGATAAATTCACAAAACCATGAAAAAATAGCTGGTATTGATACTAAAAAAGAAAAAAATAAGGGCAACAAAAATCAAGATAAGAAAAAGTCTTCCAGAAGATCTCAAGATAGCTTGGTAACTCTTTTTATAAACAGGGGAAAGATAGATAATTTTGATAAAAATAAAATAATAAAGGCTCTAAATAGGCTGGGAAAAGTTCCATCTAATAAAATTGGTCAAATCAGAATACAAAAAACCTACACTTTTGTAGATGTTGATAAAAGTGTAGGTAACGAATGTATCCGAGCTTTAAACAATAAAAAAATAGCTGGGAAAAAAGTAAAAATTGAAGAAGCAAAAAATTAAGAGTGGTAGCCTAGGTGCTTCCACTCTTCTCCTCTATTTTTTATTATTTTTATCTTTTCTATTCGCCTTATTATTTTTAGCTTTTTCTAGAAAATTTTCCTTGGCATAGACAATTATATCGTCAGATTCATACATAGCCTTTCCATCAATTACCATACAAGGAACTTGCACCTTACCTCCTATTGCAATAAGTTTGTCTTGATTTTCATATCCTGAGTTTACATCCTCAGTATTGTAAGATGGAAACTTTATTATATCATTTTCCCTAAAATAATTTAATACTTTAAGGCAATATGGGCAGTCTGGCTTAAAATATAGTTCAAAATCCCATTCTCTTTTAATTTCTTTTCTCATAATTTTCCTTTCTTAACTACTAGATTAATTTCTTCCAAGTAGTGCACTTTTTATTCCTTTTTTTCATAAGTTATACAATTTTTCACTTTGAGTATTTACATATTATACTCCAAATCAGTCATAACAAGTCTAGGCTATACAGTAAAAATTTATTTCAAATAATGGTACCTTACATTATCTTAGGA
>NZ_CAMXYR010000095.1 GCF_947253225.1 uncultured Anaerococcus sp.
ATTATATCCTACTGTAAAACTAGCTTTCCTATCTACTGGTAAAAAATAAAAAAAAGGCTAAAATTTCCACAAAAATCGATATTACAAAGTATACTTTCCCTACCCTTATTGCATACTTTTCATCCTTCAATCCTTTATTATAATCTTTCTCAAATCCATTAATCAAATGATAGGACTTCTTAAAGTATATCTTATAGGCAAGTGCTAAAAATACCGGACCAATCATAAATAAAATTATAGAAAAAACCTTCATCTATCTTCTCTCCAAAATCTATAAACAACAAAAGCATTTAGTAAGATTATAAGTATAGAAAATCCTAGCCATCCCCTAGCTAAGGTAGGCATAAGATCTAAAGCTCCTGCCATATCTCCGTTAACCAATCTTTTGGTATCATCACAATAACAAATGACAAGGCTCATAAGAACTGACGTCATGCTATAAAAAGAATGAATTATTTTGTTCTTATTATTTCTAATCATTGCAAAAATAATATTTACAAGTGAAAGAATAGCTAATAATATCCACATAGACCACTCCTTATTCAAAAATATAGGCTATCGCTAAAATTGATGTACCTATTATAATGAAAACACTTGCAATAAGCTCCATAAGATTCTCCCAATTTTTTTCTTTTTTGTAATTTTCATAGGTCTTATTAATAGTAAGTATATATCCAAGCGAAAATAATAAGAATCCAATACCTCTAATCATACCTACCCCCTTACTTTCTTATATTATAACATATTAAAAAGTCGTCTGCAAATTTCCAGACGAGCTTTTATTTGCAAACTAGCTTGTAATAAGCTTTGTTTGTAATTTTAAAAATTATATAGTAGCTTATTATAAAGACTCCTATAACCATGAAGAAGTATCTTCCATATTGCATAAATTGCATTACTCCAAAAAGAGCAAGGAGTTGGTAGACTATCTTTGATGCGACCAGAGAGTTAAGTATAGCAAATGCAAGGGGCACAAAGAAGAGGTAGAAGATTTGTGAGGCTTGCGTCTTTTTGATTAATGTATCATCAAGTCCGATTTTTTTCATGATTTGGAATTTCTCTCTATCTTCATATCCTTCGCTTATTTGCTTGTAATAACTTACAAGTATAGTTGAAATTAGAAATATTAGGGCTATTACTGTTCCAAGGAAGACAAAGCCACCATATAATTCGTAGGCTTCCTTTAAATATTGGTCTCTATACTCAACATTAAAGCCCTTATTTTTGGCATATGTTTCAAGGTTTTTCCTGTAAGTTTTCTTATCAATACCCTTAATATCCCAATTCGCTGAAAGATTAATCTCAGGACTCTTGTAGGTTTTTTCCTTTGAATTAAAGAGTTTAAGTTCACCTGCCAAATATTGCATTTCCTCTAAGTCATTTACAACAAGACCATATGTTTCCACCGCTATATTTGATGGAATAAAGTTATCGACAAGCTTTATCTTATAGGTTTTATCTCCTATCTTGATTTTATCCTTCTTTAACATAAACTTTTGATTTCCTGTAAGTAGGACCTCTCCATCATTAAGTTTATAATCTTTGCCAGTTCTCTTATTGTAACTATCAAGGTCTAAAGCAAGAAGGAAATATGGAGAATGTCTCCCATCGCCTTTAAAGGTAGAAAATTTATTTCCATCTACTTGGGCTATTGTCATAAAACCATAGGATATAAAGTTATTTACTATCTGATTTTTATTTGTAACTGTATTATAAACTTCTTCTTCCAGCTTTTTCTTCTCTATTTCGAGATTATTCTGATTAATTGTTTCATGACTATCTAAGTTATATTCCCTAGGTACTGCATTTGTAGCAGAATATTCAATTCTATTGTAGATAGCAAGGGATGCAGAAATTGTAATAATAACACCTGCACTCATTATTGAAATACTTGCAAGGGAGATGGCATTTGACTTTATCCTATACAAAAGACCAGATATGGCCAAAAATCTCTCTTTTTTATAATAGGACTTCTTTTTCTTCTGTCTTTTTAAATAAATTACAGAAAAAGAAGTAAAGAGTAGGTAGGTCGCTTGCATTATAATAAGAGCTGCTAGGAAGAATAATCCTAGAGATTTTAATATTCCTTGAGTTTTTATAGCTATATAATAGCCAATGGCCAAACTTATAAAGCCTAAAATCATTATAAGATATCTCGATTTTGGCTCTCCTTCTCCACTTTTTTGCTTAGAAAGAAGCTCGACTGGACTTGATGTATATATTTTATAACTAGTGCTTATTAGAGAAATCAAGTAGGCAAGAAAAAGTAGGCCAAGACTTTCTATCATAGCCTTAGATGAAAAGGGATAATCCATGAGCCTTCCTGCCACATCTTTCATTAGTTTATTCAAGGCTAGGAAAGTTACTTTACCAAAAATATAGCCACCAACAAGTCCTAGTACAGCGATTGCCAAAAAGGCAAAAAAGCTTTCAATTGTAAGTATTTTTCTTATGTGTTTTTTCTCAAGTCCCAAGATACCATAAAGAGCAAACTCCTTGTTTCGTCTTTTTGTCAAAAAATTTGTACTATAAATTAAAAATATAAAAGTTAATAGACCAATTATGACAATCCCTATATTTATAATCATTGGAAGACTTGCATGTCTAGTTCTTACATAGCCATTGTTAGCAAGGCTTGCCATGATATTAAAAAGCATAAGCATTATTCCTGAAGAAAGGACAAAGGGAAGATATATTAAGCTATGGGCCTTTAAATTCTTGAGGGCGAATTTATTTGCTATTTTAATATTCATCTCAATTCACCTCTAGCCAACAAAATCTGCGCCTTATTGATTCTTTCCATAAAGACCTGACGACTCTCATCTTCTGCCTTGTAAAGTTCGTGAAAAACTACCCCGTCTTTTATGAAAAGAACTCTTTTAGCGTATGATGCAGCATTAAGAGAGTGGGTAACCATAAGAACAGTTTGACCTAAATCATTTACTCTTGTAAACAAATCAAGAATCATATTAGAGGAAGAAGAGTCAAGAGCACCTGTTGGTTCATCCGCTAAAAGAAGTTCAGGCTTTGTAATAAGGGCTCTAGCAATGGCAATTCTTTGCTTCTGACCTCCAGAAATTTGGTAAGGATACTTGTCAAGGATTTTCTCAATACCAAGTCTTTCTTTAAGATCATCTAGTCTTTTTATCATAAGATCTTCCTTCTCATCAGAAAGAACAAGAGGTAGGTAGATATTATCTCTATTTGAAAATTGATCAAGTAGGTTGAAGTCTTGAAAGACAAAACCGAGTTTTTTTCTTCTAAATGATGCAAGTTCACTATCCTTTAGCCTTATCAAATCTTCACCATTAAGATAAATATTTCCAGAAGTCGGCCTATCAAGACTTGCTATGATATTTAAAAGAGTTGTCTTTCCTGCGCCCGATTCTCCCATAATTGATATGAACTCCCCTTGGTTAACTTCGAGATTTATATCTCTTAGGGCCTCTGTAGTAATATTTTTTGTCTTATAAATGCGTTTAATATTTTTTAATTCTAATATTGGCATAAGCTCCTCCTTTTTCTTATATCTAAATTATAGGATAAAGAAGAAATTCTAGCATTTATCTAAACTTACAAAGATGGTCTCTATCTTACATTTTTGTAAGATTGTTTGGAAAGATAAGAGAAAACTCGCTACCAACATTTAAAGTCGACTCAACTTCAACCCCAATATTTAAGATTTTTCCGATTTTTCTAACTAAATATAGACCCAGACCGCTTGATTTCTGATTAACTCTTCCATTAAAGCCAGAATATCCCCTATCAAAAATTTT
>NZ_CAMXYR010000096.1 GCF_947253225.1 uncultured Anaerococcus sp.
ATTTTATATAAGTAATTGAAAAAGCTGCCCAAAGGCAGCTTAAGTATATTATATTATTCTACAGAATCAATTATATTTTGCATGAATTTATTAATCTTAACAAGCTTATCCTTTGATTCTTCGATATCTTTTCCAATAGCATTAATATATATCTTGATTTTTGGCTCTGTACCTGATGGTCTGATTGCAAACCACGAATCATCCTCAAGGTAGTATTTTAGAACATTAGATTTTGGTAATCCTGTATTATCATTTTGATAATCGATTATGTTTTTGACATCAAGTCCACAAACCTGTTTTATTGGATTATTTCTAACTTGAGTCATAATTCTACTTATTCTTTCTTGACCATCTAATCCTTCAAGAACTATTGAAACAACTTCATTTGAGTAGTAGCCATATTGGTCGAAAAGACTATTTATTACATCTAAGAGACTCTTTCCTTGGGCTTTATAATAGGCAGCCATTTCCGTAATCATCATTGCAGAGTTAACTGCATCTTTATCTCTTACGAAGTCCTTGTAGTTATAGCCTATACTTTCCTCAAATCCAAAGATAAATTTACCACTATTTTTTTCTTCAAGCTCGTTTGCAACTGCATATATATTCTTAAAGCCAGTGAGAACATCAAATACCCTAACCCCATACTTGTTTGCTATTGGTTTTACAAGGTCAGTAGATACTAAGGATTTTACAATAGCTCCATTTTCAGGCAATTGACCCTTTGCATCTAAAGCCTCCAAAATATAGTTTGTTAGAAGAGAACCAATTAAGTTTCCAGTTAGGAATTGATATTGTCCATTTTCATCTCTTACTTCAACTGCGCATCTGTCAGAGTCAGGATCTGTTGCAAGAAGAAGTTCTGCTCCTACTTCTTTGCCTAAGTTTTCTGAATACTTGAAAGCTTTTGGATCTTCAGGGTTTGGGTAGCCTACTGTTGTAAAGTCAGGGTCAGGATTTTCTTGCTCCTTTACGATATAAATATTCTTAAATTCTCTTTCATCTAAAATTCTTCTTACTAGTTTATTTCCACATCCATTAAGAGGAGTATAAACTACCTTTATATCTTTATCTATGCCCTCATCGTTTATTGTACAAGATTTAACTTCCTTAATATAATCTTCAATAAGCTGGTCATTAACATATTCGATAATTCCATCTTTTAGACCTTCTTCGAAATCAATTCTTGGAATCTCAAAGAAATCAGGATGTTCTGCTATATGACCTAAAATTTTATTTGCAGTTTCATCTAAGATTTGGCTACCTTCATGATTATAAGCCTTGTAACCATTATATTCTCTTGGATTGTGGCTTGCAGTAACCATTACACCAGCAACGTTTCCAAGTTTTCTTATTGTATAAGAACATACTGGGGTTGGTTGAATCTCTTTGTGGATATAAACCTTAATACCATTAGCTGCAAAAACCTCAGCTGCTATCTTAGCAAATTCTTTCGACATATGTCTAACATCATAAGCTATAGCAACGCCTTTTTTCTTAGCTTCTTCTCCTCCTTCTGCTATTGTATCAGCAAAACCTTGAGTCGCTTGAGCCACATTATAAATATTCATTCTATTTGTTCCTGCACCAAGCTTGCCCCTTAAACCTGCGGTTCCAAACTTTAGGGATTGGTGAAACCTATCTTTGATTTCTTCTTCATCATCATTGATGCTCAATAAATCTTTTTTAGTAGCTTCATCAAATCTGTCATCTTCTAACCATTTTTTATAAGTTTCTTTATAATCCATTTTTTTCTCCTAATTTAAATACATTTACCGATCTTCCCTCAAGAATTAATCCATTATCTGTATTAACTTCTACCTTATTTATACCCTTTTTAGAGAAAATATTTATCAATTTGCAGGAATTTTCCCCTAAGAAAATATCTATTTCATTTTTGCCTATAGTCTCCATTTCAGGATTTGCATTAATAGCTACTAGATAAAGCTCATTTTTTCCTACAAGCTTATAGATAATCTTACAGTCATCAAGTCCTTCCATAAAAGAAAGGCTATTTATTATGTCTTTTCTCTTAGTATATTTCAAAACATCCATAGACTTTCTAAGGCTAATTAATTCTTTTACATAATTAAATATTTCAATATTTTCAGTTTTCTCATTCCATCTAATAGCATTATTGCTTAATGGAGACCTATATGAATTAGCATCATTATTTTTGCTATGATTAAATTCATTTCCCTCATAAATAAATGGTTTGCCATAGGATAAGAAAATTATGCCCAAAGCCATTTTTATATAATCATCCATGTCAGTAGTTTGATTTAAAGAAATAGCGAGTTTGTCGAATAAAATCAAATTATCATGACAGTTGAAATAGTTAATTGTCTCACTAGCATCATCTGCGAATCCTATCCTCTTGTCATCATAGGATATAGATCCTGCAATTCCTGTTTCTATACCTAGTTTGTTTGAATATATCCCTTGGATATATCCCTTCCCATATCCATTTACATCACCCTTGATAGCATCCCTAAAATCATCATTAAAAACCCCAAAAGAATTTGACCTTTGAGCGCCTTTTAGTATCTGCTTGTCGAACGGAAGTGGAGAAGCAAAGGCCATCCAAGGTTCACCATAGATTATTAAATTAGGATTAATTTTCCTAAGTTCATTTAGGGCTATTTTTATAGTATCTATGTCTACTAGAGCCATCAAGTCAAATCTATAACCATCAATTTTGTATTCCTTAGTCCAGTGTATCAAAGAATCTATTATAAGTTTTCTTACAAAAGCTCTTTCGCTTGCTACTTCATTTCCAACGCCAGACCCATTGGCAAAGCTTCCATCATCATTTCTCCTGTGGTAGTATCCCTTAGCGAGGGTGTCGAGATTTGAATCATAGGATTTGAAGGTATGGTTGTAAACAACATCCATGATCACAGAAATATTATTGTTATGAAAGGCCTGAACCATTTTTTTTGCATCTATAATCCTTGATTTAGGATTGTAAGGTTCGCTGGCGTATGAACCTTCTGGAGCAAAGTATAATTCAGGATCGTATCCCCAATTGTAATTATCATCATCAAAAAACTTACTACTATCCTCATCTACAGAAATAAAATCATAGATAGGAAGAAGTTGAGCATGGGTAATTCCAAGCTCTTTTAAATTATCCAAGCCCGTTGTTACACCCTTATAGGTTAATCCTTCTTCGGTTAGACCGAGGAATTTACCCCTAGCTTTAGCCCCACTCGTTAGATCAGCAGTGTAGTTTTTAACTGACATCTCATAGATTATTGCATCTTCTTCTTTGTTTGTAGGAAGTTTTTGCTCTCTAAATCCTTCTGGATCCGTTTCACCCATGTCAACAATTGCGGAACTTATACTATTTATTGCCGAGCTAAATGAATAAGGATCAGTAACTTCATACTTGCCGTCCACTAGATAATTATAAAAATATCCCTTATAGTCTCCTTCAAGGCTTACTTCGCATATGCCAAGGTCATTTCTTTTCATTAGATATCTATCTTTGCGAGTTTTTCTATAATCATCAGTAAGCAAAAGCTCTACGGTATCAGCATACGGAGCAAACACCCTAAAGCTTGTCTTATCTTTGCTATAAATCGCTCCTAGTTTTTCATCTTTAATCTCTTCATAGGTTAGAGCCTCTATTTTCTTTCTATCAATCGACAGTTTTTCTACCATTTATTCCATTCCTTATTATTTTATTATCTAATTTAAAATTATTTGCCCATAGTATGTCTGTCTCTTATACAC
>NZ_CAMXYR010000097.1 GCF_947253225.1 uncultured Anaerococcus sp.
ATTTTATGTCCATCTTTTATTTATGATTTTTCCAATGGCAAGTATGTTTTTCTATTATATAAAGAAACTTATACAAAAGTAGGCCAAGCAATGACATAACTATTATTCCTGCGTACATTTGCTTGTACTCTCTTTTTGCCATTGTATCTAGGATAAAATATCCAAGGCCGTCAAAAGACGCAAAGGTTTCTGAAAAGAACAAGACTGAGATTGCTGTTCCTACGCAAATTCTCATAGCAGTCAGAAGGTCGGGAAGAATATATGGCAAAATCAAGTCTAGCAGGATATCTTTGAAAGATTGACTAAGCGAATATATGGATATGAATAAGTCGCTTGGAAGATTTCTTACGGAATCAATTACTACTAGAAGCAATTGGAAAGAAATTATTGAGCTTATTAATACGATTTTTGATATATTTCCTAGTCCAAAAAATAATACCAAGACTGGCAAAAAAACTACTTTTGGGATGGGGTATAGGGTTGACACAAGGGGATAGAGTAAGTGATAGACCTTATCTTTGTAGCCAATAAAAATTCCTAGTGGAACAGCGATAAGTAAGGATATTGCTAAACTTATAATAATCCTAATAAAACTAATACAAGTATGGATAAGTATATTCCCATCACTTACTATATCTATAAGTCCGTCCAAAGTTTCCAAGGGGCTTGGCAAAAATGCCTTGTTCACTAGCATACTTATAATTTGCCAGCAGAGGAAAAATATTAAAAAACTAAAAACTTTGTTGCTAAATTTCATATAAATCCTCTTTCAATTTATTGTGCAATAGAGTATAGATTTCCTTCTTATTAAATTTGCTAAGGTCAAAAAACTCGTAATTCCTTTTTGGAGATAAAACTAAGACCTTGTCCGAAACTTCGAGGGCTTCGTCTATCTGATGGGTTACTAAAATAGATGTTATGGTATTTTTACTAAGTAGGGATATGTAGTAATCTTTCAATTTTTCTCTTGTTATTTCATCTAAGGCAGAGAAAGGTTCATCCAATAGCAAAACATCTGGCTTTGTTACCATAGCCCTTGCTAGGGCAACTCTCTGCTTTTGACCACCAGATAGCTCGTAGGTATATTTATCTTTAAACTCAGCAAGGTTGAAATATTCTATAATAGTATCTATTTCTTCTTTTGTTATCACCATCTTGTTTTTTAAGAATTTTCCTGGCAATTCAATATTTTGACGGACAGTTTTCCAATCAAATAACCCATAATTTTGTAAAATTATCTTAATACTCACATCAGGCCTTGTTAAACTCCTATTTTTATAAGTAATTTCTCCTTGGTACTCGCAATATATCCCAGAAAGAAGATTCAATAGTGTGCTTTTCCCACACCCTGAATGTCCTATTATTGCCCATCTTTCATTTTTGTATATTTGCCAATTTAGGTTTTCTATTACATACTTGCTTTCATTTTTGTATCTAAAGCTTAAATTTTTGATATCGTATAATAAATCACTCATCTTTATCCGTAAATTCTGTACTAACCAAATCTTCGTAAGAATAAGCCTTATCGATAAGTTTTTTTTCTACCAACCAATCACTTACTCTTTTGACCTCTTCTTTGCTAGGAACCTTGTATGGAGTAAAGGTTGGAGTTTTATAGGTATCTTTTATATCATCTGCAACTCTAGCATTTTTTATAGCAAGGTCCTTGTACTTGTCTGGATTTTTGTTGATTTCATCCATGCTATTAAAATATACTTTCATAAAGCTTTTAAGCTCGTCCTTATGACTATCAATAAATTCATCTCTAGCTAGGATAACTGATTGTGAAAAATTATCGCTTAGGAGAGTATCATCAATTACAGGTTTACAACCCTTTTTTATAGCAAAACTTGCAAGGGGATCAGGAAGTATAGCACAATCTATGTCCTTACCCTCAAGAACAAGTTCCATCCTTAGCAAGAGATCTGGAATATTAACTTTTTTAATTTTAGAAGAATCTAAACCCAGACTATTTTCATATTGGTACATCAAATAATCCATCATGGTATTTTCAGATATGGCGACTTTTTTTCCGTACAAGTCCTCTGGCTTGGTAATTTCACTCTTTGGTGATGAAACTACAACAAACCTTCCCTCTTTGACATTAGCTCCGAAGGCATAGGAAAGCACCTTGGTATCAAGACCTGCTTTTTTCAATAATGATTGGACAATCATATCATTCATTATAAGGTCAAGTTGGCCTGCTTCCATAGCCTTGGATTGGTCAAGACTTGACTTGAATGGGAAAAGCTCAACATCAAGACCAGCCTTAGAGAAAGCACCTTCTTCATTAGCAACAACCAAAGGCAAGATATCATCAATAGCAAGGATACCTACCCTAATTTTCCCCTTGTTTTTTTCAATTTCTCTACTAGTTTCGTTCTTATCAGGAGCTTTTGATATTTGTTGGTCTTTATTCGAACAAGAAGCTAGAACCACCAGCAAAAGCACAAAAATCATTGATAAAACGTTTTCTCTAACTTTTTTCATAAATCACCTCTTTTTAATATTTGTTGCTAATATTATAACATAAAATAATAAGTGATTTTAATAAATTGACCAATAAAACTAAAAACTGATCCATAATTCAAGTTGCTTAGCTAATTAATCCTTGCTTTATCTATAAATAATAATAAAATAAAATAGAATATATAAGTATAGTTTAGCAATGAGGAAAAAATATGGATGAATTTATAATATTAATTCCTGCTCTCAATCCTCCCAAAGACCTACTAAGTTCTTACATTTATGAACTAAAAGAGAAAGGCTTTAGGAGAATCCTTCTAGTAAATGATGGAAGTAGGGCGGAATATGATGATTACTTTGAAAAATTAAAGAAAGATGGGGTTGATGTCTTTACCCACTATAAGAATTTTGGTAAGGGAAGAGCCTTAAAGAACTCTTTTAATTATATTTTAAACACTTATGACGATTTTTCTTATGTGATTACTGCTGATTCTGATGGACAACATAGGGCAGAAGATGTGCTAAAGATAGCTAATATCGCCAAAGAAAAAGACCTTGCTATGTACTTGGGTTCAAGGGATTTCAACGAAGAAGGCGTGCCTTTCAAATCATCCTTTGGAAATAAGACAACAAGTCTAGTCTATAAGCTTATGTTCTATGATAAGATTTCTGACACCCAAACAGGTCTTAGGGCTATACCAAAGGCCTACCTAGAAGATTTTCTTGACCTTCCAGGAGAAAGATTTGAATATGAAATAAATATGCTCATCAATTGTTCACAAACAAAGAAGAAAATGGTGGAAATTCCAATAGCTACAGTTTACTTTGACAACAATAGCGAAACCCACTTCAACCCGATTAAGGATTCGATAAAAATCTACAAGGTTATGTTAGGAACATTTTTTAAATTTATCCTAGCCTCCATATCCTCTTTTATAGTTGATATAGGTGCTTTCACTATTTTGACAAAAGTCCTAGCAGGAGTTTTGCTTAACTCAAGCAAAATAATCTGGGCATCAACAGGCCTTGCTAGGATAATTTCAGGAATATTTAATTATAATATCAACAAAAATCTGGTCTTTTCGGATAATAAGAAAGAAAAGAGCAAGTTTATAAAGTATGCGACTTTGTGGTTATGCCAACTTATACTTTCAGCATTTTTTGTGGATATGATTTTTGAAAGAGTAAATATGAATGCAAGTCTAATTAAGCTTATAGTTGATACTATTATTTTCTTGCTTTCTTTTACGATACAGAATAAGTT
>NZ_CAMXYR010000098.1 GCF_947253225.1 uncultured Anaerococcus sp.
AAATAATGCTAACACAACAATTTTTAAAATCAAGAACTTCAACTAGAGATTTCAAAGAAGAAAAAATAACTAACGATGTATTAGAAAAAATTAGTCAAGCTTTGGAAGCATCTGTGGATATCTATGGTAAAAACGATATCAAATTTATCTTAGCTACTAATGGGGATGATGTCTATCAAAAACTACAAGGCTTTGCAGGCTATAAAGGTGTAATGATCAAGGCACCAGCTTATATAGCTCTTAATACCTTAAATGACAATCCAGCTACATATGTAAAAGCTGCTTATGCAACAGAGGAGATTATTACTAAATTAAATGATTTGAATTTGGGTAACTGTTGGATTACTGTAAGCGAAGTTGCTGAAAGTGTAAAAAAATCTTCTTTCAATTATGAAGAAGGGGATGTATCTATCCTACTAGCTATAGGCATTCCTGTTGATGGTAGTCTAAGAGAGCATAGATATGATGATAGACTTGCAAATTCTGACCTTGTTTATATTGATAATTTTAATACAAAAGCTAGCGATGAAGAGTTAGAACAAAGGGGACTAAATTTAATATTTGACTATGCAAAATTTGCTCCTTCAGCCTATAACTCTCAACCATGGAGATTTTTGATAGAAGATGACAACCTATCAATTTACATTAAAGACTATGTTGGTAATGTTAATTTAATAGATGCAGGTATAATAATGTATTATGTAGATGAATTAGGAAAATCAATCTCATCTAATAGTAAATGGGATATAAAACCTGTTTTAGATGATAAAGAATATACCTATATTGCTACAAAAAAATTATAGAATAATGGACGCCTGAGCGTCCTTATTTTGATGAAAGGAAAAAAATTGATTAGATTATATACTGAAAAAGATTTTGCTAAAATGAGAGAAGCAGCAGAAATATTATGCCAAACTCATTTAGCTATTAGAATGATTATCAGAGAGGGTATTACAACTCTTTCCTTGGATAAATTTGCCAATGAATTTATAACCAAACATAAAAAAGCTATTCCAGCTCAACTAGGCTATGGTGGATTTCCATTTACCCTTTGCATATCAGTTAATGATGAAATATGCCATGGTTATCCTACTGACTATGTTTTACAAGAGGGTGATATTGTATCAATCGATAATGTAATTGACTTTAATGGTGGACTAGCCGATTCATGTTGGACCTATACAATAGGAAAAATGACAGGAGAAGACCAAAAACTTGTAGATGTTGACTTAGAAGCCTTATACAGAGGTATTGAAGCGGCAAAAGTTGGAAATAGAATAGGAGACATTGGTCATGCTATTCAAGAATGTGCTGAAGTAGAAAATAATTTCTCTGTCATAAGAGATTTTATAGGTCATGGGATAGGAAAAGAAATGCATGAAGATCCTCAAGTTCCTCATTATGGAAAAGCAGGCAGAGGTCCAAGAATAGAAGCTGGAATGGTATTTACAATTGAACCAATGATTGCAGCAGGAGATTGGAAGATGCAAGTCGATAGTAATGGGTGGACAGCAAGAACAAGGGATGGTTCTAAATGTTCTCAATTTGAGCATCAACTAATTATTCATGAAGATGGACCAGAAATAATAACTGACCAAAATAAGTACAAGTTAACAGATGAGGATATAAAATTTATTGAAAACTATAAGCTAAAACACAATTTGTAATTATAAAAAAGGGGCGGCAGAAGATTTTAGATCTTCAGCCCGTCCTTTTTAGTTTAGCTCTTCAAGGGATATTTGATTTTTATATTTATCTCTTTCTTTCATCTTTTCTGTATAACAAGACCTACATAGGGGTTCATACAAATCTTTTGACCCTATTTGAATTCTGCTATCATCAGTCGATTTCTTGTAAGAGGCCCAAGCATCCTCTCCACAGGACGCACATATAGCGTGATGTTTTACAAGTTCATCTGCTAGAGGCATAATTTCCTTTATTATTTCAAAAGGTTTCGTCATATAATCCATATCAAGACCAGATACTACGATTGTAATATTCATAGCCATAAGCTTATTAAATATTTCAACAACTTCTGCTGGTTCATTTGGGAAGAATTGAACTTCATCAATTCCTATAGAATCAACATCGTTATTTCTTGCATAGTCAAGAACTTCATTTAGGTTTTCGACCTTAATCGCATCAAGCTCTAGGTTATCATGAGTTACAATTTTCTTTTCGTCATCCCTACTATCGATAGCTGGCTTAAAAGCTACTACATCGTAATTGGCTATTTTCATCCTATACAACTCTCTCCAAAGAGATGTTGTTTTGCCCGAAAACATAGAACCTGTGTGGACGATTAGCCTTCCTTGTTTTTTCATGTTACTCCTAAACATTAAACTTAAAGTTAACTACATCCCCATCTTTCATGATGTAGTCTTTTCCTTCCTGTCTCAATAGACCTTTTTCTTGAGCTTTATTGATAGAACCAGACTCTATTAGGTCATCATATGAAACAATCTCAGCCTTAATAAATCCTCTTGAAATATCAGAGTGGATTTTGCCAGCGGCATCAACTGCCCTTGTACCATTTATGATTGTCCAAGCTCTAGTTTCCATTTCACCCGTTGTTAAGAATGAAATTAAATTTAAAGTCTTATAAGAATCTCTTATAACTTTATCTGTTCCAGATTCTTTAAGACCTATCATCGCTAAAAATTCAGTCCTTTCTTCTTCACTATCAATCTCTGAAATTTCTTGTTCAATCTTTGCCGAAACTACAGAAACTTCAGCACCTTCTTCCTTAGCAAATTCACGAACTTTGGCAACGTATGGATTATCCAAGCCGTCATTTGCTGCATCATCTTCATTAACGTTACAAACATAAACAATTGGCTTAGTTGATAGAAGTTGGTAGGCTCTAAGTAATTTCTGTTCTTCATCATTTAAATCAAGAATTCTAGCTGATTTTCCTTGCTCAAGAACTCCTTTAATTTTTTCAAGTAATTCGACTTCGGATCTAACACTTTTATCACTTCTAGCAACTTTTTTTCTTTTCTCAACGACCTTATCTACAAGTTCAAGGTCTGAAAAAATTAATTCTAAATTTATAGTTTCAATATCTCTAAGTGGATCTACAGATCCATCTACATGGGTAACATTTGGATCATCAAAACATCTAAGGACTTCAACAATTGCATCAGTTTCTCTAATGTTAGAAAGAAACTTATTTCCAAGACCTTCTCCCTTGGATGCTCCCTTCACAAGCCCTGCTATATCATAAAACTCAATAACTGCTGGTACTATTTTTTTACTATTTGATATTTCAGATAATTTATTTAATCTTGGATCAGGTACATTAACAAGCCCAACATTTGGGTCAATTGTAGCAAAAGGATAATTTGCTATGAGAGCACCCGCCTTTGTAATGGCATTAAATAATGTTGATTTACCAACATTAGGTAAGCCGACAATTCCTAATTTCATATAAACACTCCATACACATTATAATTTTTCAACTATAATATCTGTCTCTTATACACATCTGACGCTGCCGACGACCTAACACAGG
>NZ_CAMXYR010000099.1 GCF_947253225.1 uncultured Anaerococcus sp.
AGCGCAATAGTCTCGTGGGCTCGGAGATGTGTATAAGAGACAGATATTTAATACTGCATTATTTCGGACCCATCGTTTGTATTTGAAAACACAGATGAGATATTTTTCTATGGTAATAGGTTTAACCTTTACCCCATTATGTATATTTTGTCTTTTAATATAATGTATATAATATCCTTGTGTGCATAATCACGAGGTGGAAGGTGCTATAAAATGTGTATAATGACTGATTTACTTTTTTAAGATAAAATATTAAATTGGAAATAAAGGAGAAATAATTTATGAATAAAAAGATGATAAAATCAGCAAGTTTTGGACTTGCAATGATTATTAGTCTGGCATCTTGTTCAACAAAAGAGCCAGAAACTACAAAAACATTCCACAAGAAGAAGTGGCTATTAAAACTGATGAAAAATTGGAAGAAGTTAAAGACGAAAGAACTCTTAAATTTCAAATCAAACTTAAAAACTTTGACAAAGATACTTCTACGCCTATCATAGCTAAGGTAACAGAGAATGGACAAAACTCTTATGTAGTCCCAAAATTAGAAGAAGATGATGAAATGGAAGATACATACCTAGTAGAAACTCCAGTAGAGTCCGACCATGCAGAAGTACACGTCTTTGTACTACCTGTAAACATCGATGGGTCTATGTATGAAATACCTGAAGAGTCTATAAAGAAAGATGCTAATAAAGAAAACTTTGACCTTAAATTCATACCTAAAGAAGAAGTAACAGAAGAACAAATTAGAAAAGTTCTTACTGATACGAAAACAGCTTTAGAAAATGGCTGCAATGAGCTAACTGTTAATGAAAAGAACAAATTTTTAAACAAAATAATCGAAAATGTCAGTAATTATGATGTGAAAAAGGCTAAAACAATTACTGAAGTTGAACCTATAAAAGAAACGGGTAAGGAAGCTAAAAAGTCAAGTAGCTTATCAGAGACAATAAAGTCTAACAAAGACCCTGTAAAAGAATTAGCAAACAATACACAATCTAAACCTCTTGTAGAAAAAAAGAGAAAAATCTTGTAAAACCTCAGCCTAAACCATCTAAACCTGAAGTTAAACCAGAGCCTAAAAAGAAAAAGGTTTTGGTAGATTCAGTTTACGAAACTGTTGAAATCTATGAAGATGAGCCAGTTTATGTAAACGTAACTGAAACCTACTATGAACCTGTAACAAAGAAAGTGATCGATACTCCAGAAAGAACTGTAAGAGTTGAAAAATGGAAAGTAGGTTATTACTACCACTTTGCAACAGGTAACAAAACCTATAACAGAGCCGAAAAGAAAGCTGAAGACATAAGAAACATAGAGGCAGGTCTAAGCACTAACTGCACTTCAGACGATGAAATAATAGAAGGGCCTCTAACAAATCCTGATTATTACTCCTGGAAGACAGACCTTTCAACTACTGAAACAATACCTGCGACCTACAAAACTATTACTGAAAATGTCGAAAAGACTCGCACAGTAAGAAAACAAGTAGGTACCAAAAAGGTAAAGAAAGGTACTAAAAAAGAAGTTGTAAAAGAAGGATACTGGAAATACGAATAAATTAAAAGACCTAAGTAGAATCAAACTGCTTAGGTCATTTTTTTACTTACGTTTAAGCTTATAAAGTATCTTTTCATACTTGCCTTTGGAAACGTCCTTATCAAAACCACGTTCTTTAAGCTTTGCTTCCCTTTCTCTTCTAAGCTTGACTCCCTTTCTGCCTTCTATATATACAATAATATTATAGGCATGTAGTCAGTCGACTATACTCTTTAAATCTTCTCAGAAATCATTCTGTGACTTTTTTTAATTAATATCCATTAACGTATCATCTTAAAATGTATAAAAGCTTCTTTTATTGCTTCCATCTTTTTTTCAGGACATTTAGTTACTATTTGGTCTTCTTTTTTGCTGATGTTATAATTTTTTCTCTTATCAAGACCAAATTTTTCTTTTGCCTGACCTATATATAAATTACTTACATTGAAACCGTACTTATCTAAATTCCATTCTTTGATTTCCTTATAAGTAGCTTGTTTATGTGGCACTATATCATCATCTTTAAACTCATACTCAATATAAATATCCTTCTCGATTACTTGGTAGGACAAAAGAGCAACCGTCTCCACATGCGTCGAAGTTAAATTTATCATATTCATATCTGATTTTTCTGCTAGATTCCTTTAAATTATCCGAACATGAAGCAAGTAATTTATCCTTAATTAGATTATAGATTTTACTTTCTTTATCAGATAAATCTTTGGCTTTTCCAACGCCAGATATAGTAGGAATAATTGCATAGTGGTCTGTAACCTTAGATGAATTAAAAATAGACTTAAAGTTTGATTCATTAATTTTAAAATCATCTTCAAGTCCTTCTAATAATTCTTTCATAGTAGTAACCATATCATCGGTTAAATACCTGATATCTGTTCTTGGATATGTGATTAGCTTTTTTTCATATAAAGCTTGTGCCAGATTTAAAGTATCATTTGCTGAATACCCAAAGTATTTATTCGCTTCTCTTTGTAAGGTAGTGAGATCATAAGGCTTATCTGGTTTTGTGCTTATTTCTTTATCTTCTACCTCTGTAATAACTATTTCATCTTCTAGTAGATTTAATAGTTGCTCTGCAACTTCAATTTTATCAATTCTATCAGATACAAGTTTCAATCCTCCATAAGATAGGTCAACTGTATAATATTTTTGCTTCTTAAATAGGTTTATTTCACTATCCCTTTTGGCTATTAAATATAAAGTTGGTGTTTGTACTCTACCAACCGAATATTTTTCCTTGTAAATGCAAGAATAAAGCCTACTTAAATTCATTCCTACCAGCCAATCTACAATAGCTCTTGCACTTGCCGATCTATATAAGTCTTCAAAGTTTTCTCCATCTTTAAGATTTCTAAAGCCATCTTCAATAGCTTTGTTTTCCATTGAAGATATCCAAAGTCTTTGAATCTTCTTCTTACATTTAGCTTGATTATATACAAGCCTAAAAATAAGTTCTCCCTCTATTCCAGCATCACAAGTATTTATAACTATGTCGATGTTCTTATCGTTTAAAAGTTTCTTTAAAACTCCATATTGTTTTTTAGTGCTTTTAGATACTTCATAAATATATTCTTCTGGAATTATAGGAAGAGTGTCTATTGTCCATTTCTTCCATTTTTCATCTATCTTATCTGGACTTGCCATTTGAATTAAATGAGCTACACACCAAGAAACAATGTATCCATTACCCTCATAATATCCATTTTTTCTTGTTCTTGCTCCAATTACTTTTGCAATTGTAACTGCTACACTTGGCTTTTCTGCTATTACTAACTTCATTAATACCTCC
>NZ_CAMXYR010000100.1 GCF_947253225.1 uncultured Anaerococcus sp.
ATTTTATATAAGTATTTAATTTTTTTATTAAATCGGATTTTTTTTGGTTAAGTCTATCATGTGTTTTGTTAGTTCTATAAAATTCTTCTACTGCTTGACTCATTGTATCAAATTCCATTTCGTAGTAGGATAAATTTGTTAACCTATAGGTATGATAATCTTTGATTTTATTATTAGAACTGTAAGTATAACTACATAACTTATCTAGAACGATATTATTTTTTAATTCATGAAGTTCTTTATTAAGAAGGAACTTTTCATGTTCACTTACTAATCCCCAGTTGATTCTATCGTCAATCCCAGCCCTGTAAATTAATTCTTTTCCGACAGCAGGTGAAAATCCAGTAAAATTTTCTTGGAAAATTTTGAAAGGTACTTTATCATCAGGTAATCTTTTATCAATAAGTTTTATATAGTCTGTGAAATTATTAGAAATTATATCTATTTTATTATTCTCAATAAAATTATATTGTAGAGAAGGAAAGATTTCCCTAACTGATGACATTTGATTATTTATTCTCTTGATAGCATCGATTATTTTAAATTTATCGTCAACAAGAATAATGTTAGAGTACTTGCCCATTATTTCTATTATTAATTTTTTTGATGTATCAAAACCCATTTCATCAATTGAAGAAATAGAGAAAATAACAACTCTATCAAGTCCCTTCTGTTCAATATTTACAATTTTACCTTGATTTATATGCTTTCTAAGAACCATACAAAAGTTTGGGGGAGTATCAGGGTTTTCATATTTAAGCTTTGTTATATTTATTCTTGCTTCATTATTGTTAGCACTCAATATAAGTTTATAACTTTTACCCATTGAATATACATTAAAAACTATATCATTTTTAGATGGCTGGGTTATTTTTTGAATTTTCCCACCTAGAAGTATATTCTTTAGCTCATTTACAATTTTTCTAGTGACTATTCCATCATAGCTCATTTTATCACCTCCTTAGCATTATACAATTAAATTCATATACTTGAAGTAATAAGGTCTTAAAAGTAAAATATCAATAATAAGGGGGCAGAATGAAAAAGGGATTTTTATTAGTGATATCAGGACCATCTGGAGTAGGAAAGGGCACAGTATTACACGATCTTATGAATACTCAAAGCAACCTTGTATATTCTGTATCAGCTACTACAAGGAAGAAAAGAGATGGAGAGATTGAAGGAGTAAGCTACTTTTATAAGAGTCATGAAGAGTTTGAAAAAATGATTGAAGAAGATAAGTTCCTTGAATTTGCTCACGTTCATAATAATTATTATGGTACGCCCAAAGAATTCGTTGAATCTAAGATAAATGAAGGAAAAATTGTTATATTAGAAATTGATGTCCAAGGGGCTCTAAATATCAAGAAAAATACTGATAATGGGGTCTTTATTTTTTTGGCACCACCATCTTTAACAGAATTAAAAAATAGAATTGTAGGACGTGGAACAGAGACAGATGAAGATATAAAAATCAGGATGCATAATGCAAGAAAAGAGCTTCAACATATTAACGATTATGATTATCTTGTTGTAAATGATCACCTAAATTCAGCTATAACATCAGTAAATGAAATAATAAATGCAGAAAAACATAGAGTTTTTAGAGAAGAAGAGTTAAATTTTAAGGAGGTAGAAGATGAATAATCCATCTTTTAAAAAATTAGGAGAAATTAGTCCTAGTAGGTATGAAATTTGTATGATGTGTGCCAAGAGAGCTAGAAGAATTGTTAATGGTTCTGCACCTTTGACACAAGAAGTAGAAGCAAAACCTGTAACCCAAGCTCTACATGAAATAATAGAAGAAAAAGTAACTAAAAATGTTGAAAGGTAAAAACATCCTATTAGGTATAACTGGAGGAATTGCATCATACAAGGTTCTCGACTTATGTTCTAGACTGAATAAAGAAGGTGCTATTCTTAAAATTATTATGACAACATCGGCTTGTGAATTTGTAAGACCACTTAGCTTTGAAACAATGGGGAAGTGTAGAGTCTTTACAGATTTGTTTGAGGGAAGTCACGAATCAGTCCACCACATAGACCTTCCAAAATGGGCTGACGTTTTTTTAATTGCACCAGCTAGTGCTAATACAATTGGCAAAATGGCTAACGGAATAGCAGATAATTTCTTATTATCATCTTATCTTGCTTGTGATAAAGATGTTATTATCGCTCCATCGATGAATACGAATATGTTAAATAACCAAGCAACAGTTAAAAATATTAAAACTTTGCTTGAGCATGGTGTTAAGGTTATTGAACCTGAACCAGGGTTGTTGGCATGTAACACTGTTGGTGATGGAAGAATGGAGGAGCCAGAAAAAATCGTTTCTTATTTAGATGATTATTTTACAGAAAAAGATTTGATGGGAAAGAAAATTATTATCAGTGCAGGACCTACTGTTGAGCCAATTGACTATGTAAGGTACATAACAAATAAATCTAGTGGCAAGATGGGTTATAATATAGCTAGAGAAGCTAAAAAAAGAGGTGCTGAAGTTGTTTTAGTATCTGGACCTGTTAAACCAATGGAAATTGATGGTATTAAAAGAATTGAAGTAAGAACAAATTCCGAAATGAAAGATGTCATCGAAAGATATTTTGATAACTCTGATGCACTTATAATGTCCGCTGCTCCAGTTGATTACAAAGTTGAAAATCCTAGTGATAGAAAAATTAAAAAGACTGGAAATAGTTTAAAACTAAATTTAATTGAGAATGATGATATTATCAAGTATTTTGCTAGCAAAAAAACTAAACAATTAATAATTGGCTTTGCAGCAGAAACTGATGATTTGATTGAAAACGCTAAGACTAAACTAAAGAATAAAAATTTAGACTATATAGTAGCTAATGATTTGACAAAATGGGGTGCAGGTTTCGATGTTGATACAAATATAGCGTCAATAGTATCAAAAGATAAGGTAAGAAAATTAGAAATAATGCCTAAAGAAGAATTAGCTAATGAAATTTTAAGTTTATTAAGGTGATATTTTGCACGCAAAAATAATTATTGATAGTAATAGTAGATTTTTGGATAGAAGCTTTACATATAAAGTTCCAGACGATTTATGTAGTAAAATTACAACTGGGGTTAGGGTCATAGTTCCTTTCGGTAAAGGAAATAAAACAGTTGTTGGTTTTGTATATGAATTATGCGAAAACATCAAAACTACTTATATACTAAAAGAAATTATAGAAATAATTGATGATAGAAAGCTAATTTCAGATGAACTAATGGATTTAGCTTTTTTTATGTCAAAAAGATACCTATCTCCTATAAATGATGCTTTAAAACAGGTTATGCCTCCAACTAGCATCAAAGATATT
>NZ_CAMXYR010000101.1 GCF_947253225.1 uncultured Anaerococcus sp.
AGACTGTTCATAAATTCTTCTTTTGTGAATTCATCCATACTACTTACTACCTCCTCGATAATCTCATCAGGTGTAGAGGCACCTGCGATTATACCAACTTTTTTAAATTTAGAGAGCTTTTGCAAAGGTAGATCTTTAACAGTTTCAATCCTAAAAACATTTTTACAATACATACCAGCTACTTGATATAACTTGTTTGTATTAGAACTATTAAAACCACCAGCTACAATCATGCAATCAACTTCCTTAGCTAAGGATTTGGCTGCTTGTTGCCTATTTTCAGTTGCTTTACATATTGTGTTTTCTATTACTACACTATCATTATTATCTTTTAACTTGTTAGCAATATCATAAAAATAATCAAGTCTATTTGTAGTTTGACTAACAACATAGAGCTTTCCATTACCTTTTATATTTTTTGCTTCAGTCTCATCTGATATAATTATACCATCATTTAGAAAAGATTCCATAGCAATTATTTCTGGATGTGTTTTATCTCCAACTATAACAACTTTGTATCCCTCTTTTTCTTTCTCTACTATTTTCTTATATATATTCATTAGGACAGGGCAAGTTGCATCTAAAAGTTCATTACCATTTTCTATAAGCTTGTCTTTAAATTTTGCACTTTCTCCATGAGCTCTGATTAGAACAGTTGAATTCTTAATTCCTTCAGCCTCTTCCTTACTCAAAACTTTAAGCCCTTCTCCTTCAAGTTTACTAACTAATTGGGGGTTGTGGATTAGAGGACCTACTGAGTAAGATATTTCATTTTCTTCTATCGCCTTATTAGCAAGGTCAACAGACCTTCTTACTCCTCCACAAAAACCTGAATAATCTGCAATTATTATTTCCATTTACTCTCGCTTTCTACAATTGTATGATTTTCATATATTTTTCCAAAAATCTCGTCTGTCATCAATTTCATAGCATCTTTATTTTTCATTGATAAAAATTCATCAACTTTAATTTTAGCTTTTATTTGTATTTCTGTTTTCCTAAAAAATTTATAAGATGATATTATCTCTACTGGTAGGATATCTGCCTTTGCTTTTAAAGCTATAAAGGCAACCCCATCTTTAACATTTTCTCTATTAACGTTTTTTACTCTAGTCCCCTCAGGAAATATTCCTAATGTCTTGTTATCATTTATCAATGCTACAGAATGTCTTAATGCTTTCAAATCTCTTCCAAATCTGTCAACAGGAAAAGCTCCAAGTGATCTTGCTATATTTTTTAATATCGGAACTTCAAATATTTCTTTCTTGCCCATAAAATAAAGGATTCTAGGCAAACTTATAGCTAAAAAAATAGGATCTAACATAGACTTATGATTCGCACAAACTATAATTCTATCATCCCTACCAATATTTTCAAGGCCGGATACTTTTATCCTATACAAAGGAAAAAATATTATTTTAAATACAATAACAGCTATATTATAAAACATACTACTCATCCACCTTAGAAATTATAGCATCAATTGTCTCTTGGATGTTCATTTCTGAATTATCTATCAATATAGCATCATCAGCCTTCCTTAGTGGTGAAATTTTTCTTGTAGAATCATACTCATCCCTTGCTATTATTGCTTTTTCAAGTTCATCAAGACTTAGATTCGACTCATTTTGTTCAAACCTTCTCATAGCTCTTACCCTAGGTGAAGCAGTAAGATAAAACTTATATTTAGCGTTTGGGAATACAACCGTACCTATATCTCTTCCATCTAGTATGAACGAAGTATTTTTAGCAATTTCCCTTTGAAGGTGAACTAGATTTTCCCTCACATTTTTATTAGCAGAGACCCAAGATACGTTTTTTGTAACATTATCACTTCTTAATTCCTTACTAACATCAACTCCATTTAGGAAAATTTCGCCTCCTACAAGACTCAATTTAATGTCCTCTAAACTCTTATTTATATTTTCTATATTGTCTTCCTTTATACCTCTATCCAAAAAATACTTAGTTACAGCCCTATACATAGAACCAGTATTTAGGTATTCAATCCCCAATTTTTCTGCAAGTTTTTCAGCAATAGTTGATTTTCCAGAACCACTTGGGCCGTCAAGTGCAATTATATAAGTCATATTTTCTCCTTAATACCAAGACTCGCTACATAAGCACTCGTAAAAGCAATTTGTAAATTAAATCCACCTGTTAGGCCATCAACATCAAGAATTTCTCCGATAAAGAACAAACCTTCTACTAACTTAGATTCCATAGTTTTAGGATTTACTTCCTTGACATCAACACCACCACTTGTTACGACTGCATTATTGAAATTCATATTTTCTTTGTAGGTGAAAGTTAGCTCCTTTAGCTTATTTACTAATAAGTTTCTCTCATTCCTAGTAATTTGGTTAGCCTTTTTATCTTTTGATATATTTCCCATATCCAAAATATATGCTCCCAAAGATTCATTTATTATTTCTTTAAGAATGTTACTAATATTTTTCTTTGAATTATTCGTTAAAAGTTTTACAAATTCTTCCTCCAAGTCTTTTGTGGTTTTGTCTGGGAACAAATCTATCCATATTTTTTCAATTCTATCCCTGCAAGCTCTAGCTTGAATGTTTAAAGCAAGAGGCCCAGTTAAGAAATTTCTGGTAATTAGTAGGTTTCCATTAGAAAAATAAGTTTCTTTATCAGTCTTAACCCCAAGACAAACTCCTTCGAGGTTTAAAGCTCTTATATTTACCTTATCTTCTATATACAAAGGGGCTATTGAAGGAACTTGTTTAATAATGTTGTGGTTGAATTTTTGAGCAAACTTGTATCCATCACCAGTTGAGCCAGTTACGGGATAAGTTACCCCACCAGTTGCTATGATAACATAATCAAATTTATATATTTGTCGATCAGTTTTTACGACAAATTTGTAGGTTTTTTCTACACTATCAACCCTACAGTTTCCTATAAAGTTAACTCCCTTTTCAGCTAATAAGCTTTTAAACAGGGCAATTACATCAGAAGACTTCATAGACTTAGGAAATACTTTCATATTATCTTCAACTACTGTTTCCAAGCCATTTTGCTTCAAATAATCAATCATCGAATAATTATCAAATCTCGAAAATGAAGAATACATAAAGTTCTTATTACGAATTATATTATCTAAAAATTCGTTATAAGGCTTAGCATTTGT
>NZ_CAMXYR010000102.1 GCF_947253225.1 uncultured Anaerococcus sp.
TTGATTTCTGATTAACTCTTCCATTAAAGCCAGAATATCCCCTATCAAAAATTTTATTAATATCTTCAGACCTAATACCAATTCCAGTGTCTCTTACCCTTAGCCTATCGCCTGTATAAGTAATTGATATAGATCCTTTTTCTGTATATTTCAAGGCGTTTGCTATAATTTGTTCAAGCATTATAGATAGAAGTTTACCATCACATATTATATTTTTATTAATAGGTTCATAGTTAAGGGAAATTCTTTTATTGATGAATATGATAGAATATTTTTTTAGAATTTCTCTTACTATTTCATCCAAATCCACATAATCTACATCCATATCAGGGCCTCTATTAGAGATTTTAAGGTAGTTTATTGCCATGTTAGTGTATTCTTCAATATAAAAAATCTCTTCCTTTAATTTTTTACTATCTTCATCTGTTTTCTTATCTAAGATAAGCCTTGCAACAGTAATAGGAGTTTTTATTTGATGGGCCCACATAAGAAAATATTCCTCCAAATCCTTCTTATTTCTGATAAAATCAGACCTAAGACTCTTATTTTCAAAAAGCAAGCTCTCATACTTATCTTTTAATTTCAAGTCCTCCTTATACTTAGAAAAATTAATTAACAAATGTATGAGAAAAAGAAAAGTAATTATTTGCAAGGCTAGGAAATAGAAGTTCATATCTAGGTCTGCTAAAATAAAGACCCCTAGAAAAGTCAGGCTAAATATGACAAATAAGAATAAAAATTTGCCTTGGCTTTTAATAAATCCTACTAATCCTTTCATATTTCCTCACTTAAATAATATCCTAAGCCTTTTTTAGTTTGAATTAAATCGGGCTTTCCTAAATCTTTTAATTTCTTCCTCAACCTATTTATATTAACAGCCAAGGTATTATCATCAATAAAATTCTCGCTTTGCCAGCATTTTTCTATTAAATTATCCCTACTTACAATTTCTCCCTTGGCCTGGAACAAACTTTCTAATATCATAAGCTCCGTCCTAGTCAAGGAAATTTCTGTGTTTTTATGACTGACAGTTGCTTTAGATATATTTAAAGAACAAGAGTCATAGAGCAAAATATCATACCCTAACTTATAATCATAACATCTTCTTAGGATAGCTTGAATTTTTGCCCTTGTAACAGCAATATTAATAGGCTTCGTAATATAATCATCTGCTCCAAATTGCATGGCTTGTATTATATCCATAGCTTCTGTGTGGGAAGATATAAAAATTATCGGAACTTTTGATACTTTCCTAAGCTCCTGTGTCCAATAGAAACCATTAAAAGAAGGTAGTGAAATATCCATCAAAACGAGGTCGGGACACTTAGCCATGACCTCATCCTTAACCTTATTAAAATCATCTATTTGCTCTGTATCATATCCCCAGCTTACTAGTTCATCAGCCAAAAGTTTTAAAATATTTTTATCATCCTCAACTATTAATATTTTCATCAATATCCCCTCCTTCTTCTAGGAAAACCGCTATATCTATCTTATACCACTTACCCCTAAGCTCGATTTTCCTAACCTTGGCAAATATGACCTTGCCGTGATCCATAAGTCTTGCAAAAATCACGTTATCAACTTGGGGAACATAGCCAAGCTTATTACCTTGACTATTTTGGATCTTTATAGCTTGGAGATCATATTTATTATTTTCCTCCCTAACAAAATTCAACCTTTCATTTATAGTAAGATTCTCTGCTAATTCCTCAATACCTTCCACATAGGCTGTACCTGCTATGTGTGTATCGAAAAGAAATATTTCTATCTTATGGCTTTTATTTATAGGCTTTCTGGGAACTTTAATTATCTTTAAATAAAACTTATCTTTCATTGTAAAACTCCAGCTTTGTTTTAATATCTTCCTCAAGACCTCTTATTGCTAATTCAAGCGAAGCTATTCTTTTACATAAAATTTGATTTCTTTTATTATAAAGCTTTTTATCAGTTAGAAATCTTTCCAAAGACCATGGATATGATCCTTTAATTTTTTCTATAGTATTAACTATTTCTTCAATTAATTTCTCAAGCCTAAGTTTCTCAGTATACAACATATTGTTAGTAAAAAGAAAATAATTACAAAAAGAATTATCAAGCATATTTGAAACACTAAGAACGAAATCTAAATCATAATTAGAAAAAGCTTCCAAAACCTTGATATATAAATCAGTTTCTGCCTCAGAATTTATATTTAAAAGAGGGTTAATCTTGTCAATAACTTTCTTATAAGCTTTATTGATATCCATAAAGTCTTTAGCAGAAACCACCCTTTTATTTATAAAGCTGTCAATGGCATTCATTCTGGCAAGTTTTTCGCTAATCCTTTTTTCATTAATAGAAAATTTATCAGAAATATAATCGGAAACATATTGAAAATCAATTGGTTGACCTAAATTTGTAAAAAAATCAATTTGTCTATTTTCTTCTTTTAATTTTCTATAAGTCATATGTAGATTAACAAGCTTATACTCCCTAATCCCAAATTCCTTATTATATTTATATTCTATTTCATAAGCCTTATGAGCTTTTAGATCATCATGGTCAAACACTAAATTAATAACCTTATATCTGAGCTCTTTAACTTCATCTCTTAAATTTCTAACATTTGGAAACTCTATAATCTTAGCCATATTACCACTCCTGTATTAATAATAGTTTATATTATTAGGGAAACTTTTACAAGAAGCATATATATAACAGAAATAATAGATATATGCTTTTATATTTTTATGGCTTTGAAATTGGCTCTTTATAAGAATACTTCTCTTCTAATATATATACTTTTTATTTTAGATAACTTATGAATAAAAAAAACGACAAACTTATGCTTGTCGTTTAATAAACGAATTTTATATATACAAATAGAACAAGAATTTACAAACCGAATATTTGTTAATATATTTTGACTTTATCAACTAAATT
>NZ_CAMXYR010000103.1 GCF_947253225.1 uncultured Anaerococcus sp.
GAGATGAGCGCAATAGTCTCGTGGGCTCGGAGATGTGTATAAGAGACAGGGTAGATACTGTTCTATTTTACTATGTGAAATTATTTGTAAGTAAGTTCAATAACATTCTTACACCCTTGGTAGTTTTGTGCATTTGTGCTAGTGCCTTAATTTCCTTGTTTAACTTGTTTAATGATAGGACTTACTTTGCGAATAACAGGCTTATGAAAAAATTATTTGTTACATCACCATTTTATGTGGCAAATAGGATTATAGGAGCTATTTTAGCACTTATGATTTACTTTAAAGTAGGACCTAACTTCATTATTTCAGAAGATACTGGTGGATCTATGTTATCATTAGCAAGTCAACTTTCTGTTGTTGTTCCATCCATGCTTTTATTTCAAACCTTTATCCTAGAATTTGGAGCTATGGAATTTTTGGGACAGTTTGTTGGAAAGATAGTAAAACCGCTTTTTAAAGTTTCAGAAATTTGTGCGACAAGCATAATAAGTGCTTGGGTAGGACCTGGAAATGCAGCGATTATGGGAACTAGCGAGTTGTTTGACCAAGGATATTACACTCTTAGAGAAGCAGCAATCATATCTACACAATTTACAACTGGTAGTATAGGCTGGGTAGTTGTTGTTTCCTCAGTACTCGGAGTTATGGATTACTTTGGATCTATATTATTGGGTTTATTTGTAGTCTCTATTATAGTTGCCTTCATATCTGTTATAATAAAACCAGTTTCTTCTTATGCTGATGTATATTCAGAAAGTAATAAGGAAACAAGCATTAAAAACGATACAGCTAAGCAAGGAAGTGTTATAGCAAGAGCAATTGAGGGGGCTTCAAACAGAGCATCCCAAGTAACAAGTGAAAATTTCATTTCAAAGATTGATAATATGACCTTCTATATATTTTGGTTAACACCAATAATAGTATTCTGGGGAACTGCTGCCCTTATTTTAGCAACGCATACACCAGTTCTTTCCTATGTATCTTTACCAATAGAGTGGATCTTATCTCTTATGGGAGTTTAGGAATCTAAGGTGGCTGCAAGTGCTATAATGTCAGGCCTAGCAGATAACTACTTGCCAGTTATTATAGGAGAATCTATCCAAAGTGTTCAAACTAGAGTAATAGTTGCGATGATGAGTATTATATCTATAATCTACCTATCAGAAACAGCAACCCTACTTACATCTACAAAAATGGTTCCAAGATTTATTGATGTAATTATCATCTTTTTGGAAAGAACATTTATAGCCCTACCATTTGTCGTTTTGTTCGTAAAATAGGAGGTATCTATGGTAAAAATTGTTAGATTATTCGAAGATAATATGAATGAAGTCGAAGAAAAAACTATAAAAGAATTGGGATTTTGTGCTGAAGTTTTGGTAAGACCATCCACAACAGAAGAAGAAGTCATAGAAAATGCAAAAGATGCTGATGTAATCATAGCTGTGTATGAACCTTTAACAAAGAAGGTTTTAGAATCTTTACCAAATCTAAAGATGGTTATGTATAGGTCTATAGGATTTAACTCAATTGACCTAGACTTTGCCAACGAAATCAAACTTCCAGTGGGCCACTGTAGCCAGTATTGTACCCAAGAAGTAGCTGATTGGGTCTTGGGATCTATCCTTATGCACAATAGGAGATTGAATGATTTCAATAATTCTGTAAAAATTGACAAAAAATGGGACTATGAGTTATTTCCAAGTATGAGAAGATTAGCCAAGCAAAAGGTTGGACTCATTGGCTTTGGAAGCATACCAAGATTAGTTACAAAGTGATTAGCGGCCTTTGGAGCAGATGTTTTAGTTTATGATCCTTTTGTTTCTGATGAAGACTTTGAAAAACTTGGTGTAAAAAAAGCAAGCCTTGAAGAAATATTTGAAAAATGCGATTATATATCCTCTCATCTTCCTCTAAATGAAAGTACAGAAAAACTTATAGACAAGAAGCTTTTCTCTCTTGTAAAAGAAGAAGCGGTCTTTATCAATTCTTCAAGAGGAGGAGTGGTAAATGAAGATGACCTCTATGAGGCTCTAAAGGAAGGGAAACTTTCTTATGCAATCTTAGATGTACTTTCCACCGAATATCCAGATGTTTACAATAACAAACTTATCAACCTAGATACGGTATTTATAACCCCACACATAGCATTCTATTCACAAGATGCCTTCAAGCAAGGGGCGGCAGATACTATAAATAATATTTACAAATATTTCAAGGGCGATTACACAAAAGCCGAGTTGGTAAATTTAAAACATATCAACTAAAAAAATCATCTAACAGCCCATAAATAATAATAGATAAACCATAGTAACTTAAAATTTCATACCACAAAAAGCGGAATGTAAGCTGGATGAGTCAGCTATATTCCGCTTAATTTTTATAGCTATTTACATATTTCATTGGTAAATTCTTACATAAAAATACTTAAGTATAAATTGCTTGAAAATGCCAAATATCTGTTAAATAGAGATTGTAAGAGTAAAATATTTTCCAAAATATTAATAAACTAAGCTAGCTAAACTTAATCTATAATACTTGCAAATACAAGAATATATACATACAAGTATATATTAAGTAACGAATTATTTTATACATATTTGAATAAAAAATATATAACGATAATACAGCCTATATATTGATTCTAAACATTATGAATTAAAACGTTGATATATAGGCGATTTCTGACGATTTTATTAAATAGAAACATGTTAAATTTTATATATCTTTATTTTTTTAGAAAAAAGCTCAAATATATATAAAAATAACTAGAAATCTCCTTATGACTTGGTATCATATATAAATGCTGTCTCTTATACA
>NZ_CAMXYR010000104.1 GCF_947253225.1 uncultured Anaerococcus sp.
ATTGTCCAAACTTATATTCAAGTCATCGTCTATAATTGGGAGCTTGAAAGTAATTGATTTTAGCCATTGTCCGTTAGGTTGTTTTTCTTCATAAACTTGAATTTCAGAAATCAAAGCTGTAATTAACTGCCTACGCTCTACATCATTCATGACTTTATAGAGTTTATCAAAATAGATCAGAACCTTATATATGTTATCTCCTGTGAGTTTTTCAGCTTCAATAGTCTGTTTCTTTGCTTTTGCATCAATTAGTGATGATTCTAATTCATCTATTTTGTCATACATACGATATAGTCTATCATCTAAATCCTGTTTCCTTCTCTTATAATGCTTATCTTCAACATCTAAATTATCTATTTCTTCAATTAGCTTAAACTTTGTAGAATGACTCTTCCTCAATTCCTTTTGGTAATTATCTATTTCTTTTTCTATTTCAGAGGTGTCCACCTTCATGTTGATTTTTTCTTGCATCATAGAAGCAAATTTCGGATTACTTACAATCTTGACAATCACTTCTGCAACAGCATCATCTAACAATTCTTCTCTAATTTGCTTACGGAAAGTACACTTATGACCTCTTATCATCTGCCTATGTTTACAACCATAGTAATAAAAATCTTTATATTTTGTGCCATCTTTCTTTTTCTTTGTACACTTGTTTCCAAACATTCCCACTCCACATATCGGGCATTTTACAATTCCAGAAAGCAAGTGTGTGCGTGTATCTTTTCCTTTATTCACATGCTCATATTTCTTTGCTTGAGATTTTAGCTTAACCTGAGCAGCTTGCCAAACTTCATCGGAAACTATAGCTTCATGTATCCCTTCAGATATTAGATATTCATCTTGTTCAACCTGCTTATATTCATTTCTTGTACCATGAACTTTTTCTAAAGTTCTTCTTCCAAATGCTATTTTCCCATTATATACAGGATTCTTTAATATCTTTCTTATAAGACCTGCATCAAACAAAGGATTCTTACCATTCTGTCTTGGGATTTTTCTAATTCCATGATTCTCTAAGTATTTAGATAGCCCATTGGCTCCTATCGTAGTATTTACGTACTGGTCGAAAATCGTTCTTATGGCAACTGCCTCTTCCTCATTTATAAACAGCTTGCCGTCTTCAAGTTTATATCCATACGGAGCAAAGCCACCATTCCATTTTCCTTCCCTTGCTTTTTGAATGCGACCTTCCATTGTTTGAATACGGATGTTTTCTCTTTCTATTTCAGCCACAGCTGATAAAACAGAAATCATTAGTTTCCCGGCATCTTTAGATGAATCAATGCCATCTTCAACGCAGATAAGATTAACTCCATAATCCTGCATTATCTGAAGTGTAGAAAGAACATCAGCGGCATTTCTTGCAAATCTTGATAACTTAAACACAAGAACAAAAGATACTCCATCTTTTCCAGATTTTATATCTTCCATCATTCGATTGAACTGTTTTCTACCTTCAATAGACTTGCCAGACTTTCCGGCATCTTCATACTCTCCAACAATTTCATAATCGTTGTAAATAGCAAAAGCTTTCATTCTTGATTTTTGTGCCTCTAACGAATACCCCTCTATCTGTATTGACGTAGATACTCGTGTATAGAGGTATACTTTTATTTTTTCTTTTGACATAGCATTAACCTCAATATAACTTTCTATATCATATATAAACTTTGATTTTTGAATTTAAGTTTGGACTATAATTTCAAGTATATTATAACACTTTTATTAGTCCGTCTCAATTAGTGTTTTTGCCATGTCTAAACTATTTTTCATCTCTTGATTTTTTGCTGGCGTTGGATCGGGCAGATTATCTAAATCTAAAACACCAGCATATTTTGCAATCAGATTTGCTATTAAATCAGCCAATCCATTCCAGTCATTGTCCAATATATACCTCCTCTCTCTAAAGTTTTATATCTAATAATTATTTGTTTAATTAAGTTTTACGACATTGACAAGTGCTTTGGATTAGCAACATAGGAATCTCACCTCCGCCTCTATTCCGGATGAGCCGGCTTCAACCTTAGAAGTATCATTATCCTCATTTTCTTCATAGCGGATAGGGTATCCCTCCCTATATTCAAACTCTTACTTATCGCTCTCTTTCTTCTTCCCTTGCTTTTAGCTTAGCAGTACTTATTATGCCGAATTATTCAGCAGAAAGATCTTGGCGGATAGGTTATTACGCTCCAAAAATAATTAACGTCTTGTCTTGGTCTATTCAATTGTTAAGGTTCAAAATTTATCGAGAGTTATTAATCTTTTTAAAATTTGACCATCAGAAAATATTTATCTTGATGAAACAAAATTCTTTAAAATTTCCCTCTTATACTTAACAGTGAAAAGAAGTCTTTCTCGGTAACCAATTTTGAAATAGAATTTGCTTATGTAAAAAGGTCTAATTCCCACTGCATGAGTAACAGTGAAAATTAGACCCTCTTGTTAACTATCATCTAAAAGTCTTCTAGCATTTCTTTAATTTTCTAATCGCCTTTTAAGTGTCATATTTATCTTTTTATTATCACTGGCATACTTTTATACCTTTTTAGACTTAAAGTCTTTAATAGTGACTTTCCACCTCTTTTTATCTATAAAGATTCTCCTACATCATAGTTCATTTTTTTATT
>NZ_CAMXYR010000105.1 GCF_947253225.1 uncultured Anaerococcus sp.
CATGTGGAGACGGTAGCTCTGTTGTCCAAACTAAATACAGAACATCATTTAGATATAGAAATAGGGGAAGATGAATTATCTGAAATTGACTTTTCAAAAGACGCAACTTATGGAGAAATTAAAAAGTATATGTTAGATAAATACGGACTAAAAGTTTCAAGCCTATATATTGCCCAAATAAAAAGGAAACATGGTCTAATAGAGAGAGAAAATTATAATTTTAGTAAGAAAGAAAATCAAAGAGTGCCAAATTGCCCAGAAGAAAAAGAAAAAGCAATCGAAGATGCTTTAGAGCATTTTGGAATGATTTAAATAATATCTAAGATTGAAAATTTTAAAATTAAGACTTAAAAACTTTAAGATTAAAAAGATATGTACTTCTTATATAACCTAAGAAGATTAATTGAAAATCAGGGGAACGATGATGGTAAAATAAAAAATTTTAACAACTAAAGAAGAATTAGGCATTATTGCCAAAGAGGTTTTTATGAAGTTAAAAATACTGAAAAAGACTTGTTAGAATTGAAAATTTTAGATCATTGTGCAGGGTTTCGTGTCATAATAGTGATAGAGGCAAATAGTTATGTAAATATAAAGAGTTCAAGACTTCTACCAAAGTTTAAAACTCAAAAAATAAATAGTTGGTGTGCTGCTTAGAGTAACCATTTTGATAATGTGGATGCGAAACAAAAAGAGATAATCAGACTTCGTAAAAAATTGAAACAGGTTGAAATGGAGAATGATATTTTAAAGCAAGCTGCACTACTGTTAGGCAAAAAATAGACCTCATTATCTCGAACCGAGATAAATATAGCATTAGTGCAATGTGTAGACTACTTGGGGTCACAAGAAGTTTAGTCTATTATCATTTGAACAAAGAAAAAGATGTGAAATTAGATGAAGATGAAAAACTAATAGAAGAAATAAAAGAAATATTCAGAAGAAGTAGAAACAACTATGGAACACGCAAAATAAAAAAAGAACTAGGGAAAATTGGATATAAAATATCGAGAAGAAAAATAGGCCGAATAATGAAGAAAAATGGCCTAGTCTCAAACTATACAGTAGCACAATATAAAGTAATAAGATCCAAATGCAACGAAGAAGACATCCCTAACCTTTTAAATAGATAATTTGACAATAGAGACTATTTAGAAGCAATAGTAAGCGACCTAACATATGTAAGAGTAGGAAAAACATGGAATTATATATGTTTAATAATAGACTTAAACAGCCGTGAAATAATAGGATACTCATCAGGTAAAAACAAAGATGCAAATCTAGTAGCAGAAGCATTTTACTCAATAAGGCAGCCACTAAATCGTATAAAAATATTTCACACAGACAGAGGAAGAGAATTTAAAAATATAAAAATAGAAGAAATATTAAAGGTATTTGGGATAAAAAGATCGCTAAGTAAAAAAGGAAGCCCATATGATAACGCAGTAAGCGAAGCAGTCAATAAAGTAATGAAGACAGAATTCATATATCAGGAGAACTTTACTAATTTCCAAGAACTTAATCTAAAATTAGCAGAATACGTATATTGATATAATAACCTAAGAATTCATGGATCTTTAGGATATAAAACACCAGTAGAATATAGAAAAGCAGAATAAAAAGCTCTGGAAGTTTCATAAATTAAATAAAATATATGAACAGACTGTCAAGGGCAAATTTCAACGAAATTTGGGCGAAGCCTTTACCCTTGATTGTCTGAGAATATATTTTATAATCTAAAGAAACTTTCAAGCTTGATAATGTTCGGTTATAAATTGTCTAAAAAAGGGTTGCCATTCCATGTATTTGGGTTCATTAGAAGAATGCCGAGCAATGGGTAACATGACGCTGATGTGTTTATACACAAAAAAGCTACACGTGCGTTGGCTGACAACAGGGAGCTAAGTAAATTAACACCAGCTAAAATGTTTGACGCTATTAATAAATGACAAGTATATGAAATTGGTTTTACCTAGTTTAAAAAAGAAATTATAATGAAAATATGGAGGCTAAGAATATGAAGATTAATAATGAATGTTGTTGTGGGTGCAAAACAGAAAAGCCGGATCAAATTAAAGACAATTGTCCTGTATGTAATAATGAAGGGATTTCCGTTAGTAAAGTAACTGTTGAACATCTAGTGGTAGATGATTATCGTAATGCTGTTAACGGAGATCAATATAAGATTTGCATGAACGAGGACTGCGACGTTGTTTACTATAACTTAGATAATGAAATAAAATTCTTGAAAGACCAAGTTAGAGTTCCTATCTGGTTTAAGAAAGATGCAGATCCTAAGTATGCTTGTTATTGTAGCGAAGTCACAGAAAATCAGGTAATTGAAGCAGTTGTAAAGCATGGCGCGAAATCCGTAAAAGAAGTAAATGCCATCACTGGGGCAATGAAAAATTCTAATTGTAAAGAAAACAATCCGTTGGGAGTTTGTTGTCATAAGATTATTCAGGAAGCTATCGATAAAGGCTTGAAAATGAAATAATTACAGTCGATATGTTCCTACAAACGAGAGCCAATCTTTGATATGTTTCCATCTACGAGCGTGGATATGTTCCCCATAACCATAGGGGTTGAGA